>JAJCYN010000442.1 GCA_029262915.1 Flavobacteriales bacterium | reverse complement strand
GGGTTAAAATTAGAATTATTTAACATTGCAAAAGCATCTACTTTTCCAGCACCAAAGATAGAATTTGGAACGGATCCAGTAAAGGCATCTTGCTTTGCAGTTCCCATAACTGTCGCTTTTACTTCTACCATAGTTGCATTCGGACATTTTTCAAAATAAAGTGCAACAACTCCCACTACAACAGGAGAAGCCATAGAAGTTCCCCCATTGTATCGATGCATAGCACCTAGTGCAACTTTCTGCCTATTTAGTGGTCCAGCCCCCATTGCTAGTGTAATAGTATTGGCAGAATTGGGTCCCATAGTAAAACTACCTGTGGCACCTATATCTGGTTTAATATTTCCTCTTCTATCAGGTCCCAGACTAGAGTTAGAAGCTTTTTGACCAGGAGTTTCAGCAAAAATGCGCTCCACAGTATCAACATCAATATAGGTTTTACGGTTTACAAAATTGGCAACGGTTATTAAATTTGGTGAACAGCTAAAACTACTTACCGTTGTTTTAGCAGAATCTGGTCGCGTATAAAAGGCTATCGGTGGGTATTGTGCGACAGTGGGTAAACCAGTTTCCACAATATCCGAAGTTCTTAATACAGCTGGTGAAGAAGTTGACCAAAAATCAAATTTACCTGAACCAGTACTTAAAAAACTAAAATTGTAGGTGTTCGAGTCGGGTTCATTGAGCATCACCTGCAGTAAGTATTTATCATCCTGAATTTCGGCATATGTTTCTACAATCGCTATTACATTGCTCCCGTTTCTAATGGTATCACTAAAAGTACCTAATCTATTTTGTATATTAAAAAATGGAGTTCTTCCTCTCTCTTCAAAGGTACCTGAAGGTAAATTTGAACCAAAAGCATAATTTACATTGTTGAAATCTGCAGTATCAGACCATACTTCATAAAATACTGATCCAAACCCAAAAGCGGATGATGGGTTATATTTTAACCAAGAAAAGGAAGTATCTGAAGTTACTGTTTGCTCCACATGCCAATTAAAATCACCAGCATTTCCTCCTGCACAAACAAAAGCTCTACCTGATTTATAATTAACAAGACTATCAATTAACAATGCTGCAGGGTCAGTTCCATCATGTGAACCCGAATAATCTCCAATACTGGCGTTCACAACACAAGGCATATTTAAAGAATCAGCTATGGTAAATATATAATCAACCGCATCAACTACAGTAAGTAACCAATTTGGTGCAGTAAAATCACTGGCAACAGAAACTATAGTTGCTTCTGGGGCAGCTCCCCAAAATTTATTCAAAGCCAATCCATTTCCTGCTGCAATACCAGTAACTGCTGTTCCGTGATTTCCAAGATTATAATCGCTATGCGTACTAATCATGCTGTTGATAGAAGCAGAGTCCCAAATTTGTCCACTAACCTGATCCCAAATTCGATAGATCCTAGTATTGCCCAAAGTATCTCTAAAATCAGGATGCACCAAGTCTATACCTGTATCAATAATACCAACGACAACTCCTTTTCCGGTATAGGGTTGTATTAATGGGGTTAGCCCATTATGTATTGGTGTAATATTATTATGAATAGTCATAGTATCATTCAATGTTCTTCCTTTTGAAAAAGAGTAGGGAATACTCTGGACAAAATCATTTTTAGAAAATTCCTCAATAGTGTGAATAGGAAGTTTAATTTGAACAACGTTATTTACCGACCTTACAACCTCTCCTCTAAGTTTATTTACCTCCACGCTAATTTTATTTACATCTCCAATAACAAATAAAGGGAATAATGCATTCTGGTCGTTTTGCTTTTCTAATGCAAACTTCAAAGCAAAATTAACCTTGGCCCGTTGAGAATAAACCGTTATAAAACAGCCTAACAATAGAAAAAGAATAAAATTCTTCATAGGTTAAAATTAAGCAAACTATATTAATTGCTATTATACTCCATACAAACGTATTTGTTACAGTCATAGGTTGCATCAACACTGTAATTTATTTACATTTGAGAACTACTCCATCTTGATAAAAATGAAAGATAAAATCGATTACATTTCCATCAATAAAAAATCATGGAATAAAAAAACTGAAATTCACGTTGATTCCGATTTTTATGACAATGATAATTTCATCAAAGGAAAATCTTCTCTCAATGAAATTGAACTTAATTTATTGGGAGATGTAAAAGGAAAATTAATTCTTCATTTACAGTGCCACTTTGGGCAAGACACTATTTCATTAAATAGACTTGGTGCAAAAACCGTTGGAATTGATTTATCTGACAAAGCAATAGAAGCCGCTAAGGAGTTAACTATTAAAACGAATTCTGATGTTAATTTTATTTGTTGTAATATTTATGATTTACCTCAATATCTTAATCAAAAATTTGACATTGTTTATACAAGTTATGGAACCATTGGTTGGCTTCCAGACATGGATAAATGGGCAAAAATTATTTCTCAATTTTTAAAAACTACTGGTAAATTTATTTTTGTTGAGTTTCATCCTGTGGTTTGGATGTTTAATGACAACTTTGATAAAATCGGATATAATTATTTCAATACTGGATCAATTATAGAAACACTGGATGGCACTTATGCTGATAAAAATGCTCTCATTAATCAAGAATATGTAATGTGGAACCACCCTATCAGCGAAGTAGTGAATAGCTTAATAAATAATAATCTTGAAATAAACGATCTAGATGAGTTTGATTATTCACCCTATAATTGTTTTAGTGGAACAGTAGAGATTACTCCGAATAAATTTAGAATAAAACATTTAGAAAATAAAATCCCGATGGTTTATTCTATTGTTGCTACCAAAAAATAATTACAACTCCTTATAATTAGGGACATCTTCCAAAAACTTAAAACTATTTTCTTGAAAATTGACCTTTGCACAATAATGATTCAATCCATTAGTTACAATTAGATAGGGCACTTTAAATATTGAGTTATATCTTCCTATTTGTTCAAAAACTTCTTGATTAATTTTAACTTTTGGTGCTTTACACTCTACCAAAACAACTGGTTGAGCTTGATTATCGTAGAGTACAATGTCTGCTCGTTTTTGCAACTCATTTAATTTCAACCCTTTTTCTATAGCAATCAAACTAGCTGAATATCCTCTGTCGTGAATTAAAAATTGAATGAAATTTTGTCTTACCCATTCTTCAGGTTGCAGTTTTAAGTACTTTTTTCTAATAGCATCAAAAATGTATTGCTCTTCTCCCTCCTCTTTTAATTTAATTGGATATTGAGGTAAGTTAAGTTTTTCCATTTTTTAGGTTTTTGCTTTCGCAAAACGTGTTCAAAATAATTACAACGAAACTGACGCTTTAATGTGTGGATGTGGTTCATAATCAACCAATTCAAAGTCCTCGAATTTAAAATCGAAAATGTTTTTTATAGCTGGATTCATTTTCATAGTTGGTAATTTTTTAGGTTCTCGTGCTAACTGCAATTGAGCCTGTTCTATATGGTCATTATACAAATGAACATCTCCAAAAGAGTGAAT
>JAJCYN010000441.1 GCA_029262915.1 Flavobacteriales bacterium | reverse complement strand
ATCGAAAGAACTTTAAAATTGATTACGATAACTGTTAATAGCTCAAGACCGGGAATTATTATCGGTAAAGGCGGACAAGAAGTTGATAAATTAAGAGAAGAACTTAAAAAGATTACAAAGAAAGATGTTCAAATAAACATTTTTGAAATAAAAAGACCAGAATTGGATGCAAAATTAGTTGCTGACAGCGTTGCAAAACAGATAGAGGGAAGAATTTCTTTCAGAAGAGCGGCAAAAATGGCAGTAGCATCTTCTATGAGAATGGGAGCCGAAGGAGTTAAGGTTCAGGTTGCAGGTAGATTAGGTGGAGCAGAAATGGCTAGAACAGAAGGATATAAAGATGGTAGAATTCCGCTACATACTTTTAGAGCGGATATTGATTATGCTTTAACTGAGGCACACACTCAATACGGAAGAATTGGTGTTAAAGTGTGGATATGTAAAGGAGAGGTTTATGGAAAAAGAGATTTATCTCCAAATGTATGCCAAGATAAAGTAAAGGGAAGATATGATAGAAAACGTGGTGGTGGAAATAGAGGTGGCGGAAATAGAAGAAATTAATAAGAATTAAGTAGATTAAAATAAAACACAATGTTACAACCGAAAAGAACGAAGTTTAGAAAAATGCAAAAGGGGCGTATGAAAGGTAACGCTCAGAGAGGAAATCAAATTGCATTTGGATCGTTTGCTATAAAAGCTCTAGAGGAATGCTGGATGACAGCAAGACAAATTGAGGCTGCTAGGATTGCTGTAACAAGATATATGAAAAGAGAAGGACAGGTTTGGATTAGAGTTTTTCCAGATAAACCAGTTACGAAAAAACCTGCTGAGGTGAGAATGGGAAAAGGTAAAGGTTCTCCAGAGTTGTGGGTAGCTACCGTTAGACCAGGTAAAATTATTTTTGAAGTGGATGGAGTACCTTTAGATATAGCTAAGGAAGCGTTAAGGTTGGCCGCTCAGAAATTACCAATTAAAACAAAATTTCTTGTAAGAAGAGATTACGAAGGAATATAATTTAAGACGATGAAACAAGTTGATATAAAAGATCTTTCAGTTGATGATTTAACTGAAAAATTTGCAGAGCAAAACGAGGTGTTGGCAAAAATGAAATTAAGCCATTCAGTTTCTCCTTTGGAGAATCCAATGCAAATAAAGCAAGCAAGAAGAACTGTTGCTAGGCTTAAAACGGAACTAAGAAAAAGAGAACTTCAAGCAAAATAAATATTCTTAAAATGGAAGATAGAAATTTAAGAAAAGAAAGAGTAGGTTTAGTTATGAGTAACAAGATGGATAAATCCATAGTTATTTCTGTAGAACGTAAAGTGAAGCATCCTATGTATGGGAAATTTGTAAAAGCTACAACTAAATTTATGGCTCATGATGAAAAAAATGATTGCAACATTGGCGACACTGTTAAAATTATGGAAATCAAACCAATGAGTAAAAATAAATGTTGGAGACTAGTTGAAATTATTGAAAGAGCTAAATAGATATGATACAGCAAGAATCAAGGTTAAAAGTTGCAGATAATAGTGGTGCTAAAGAGGTACTTTGTATTAAAGTTTTAGGCGGGTCTAAAAAAAGATACGCTTCAATTGGTGATACTATTGTTGTTTCTATAAAACATGCAATGCCAGCAGGTAATATGAAAAAAGGTGCTGTTGCAAAAGCGGTTGTTGTAAGAACAAAGAAAGAAATCAGAAGACCTGATGGTTCATACATTAGGTTTGATGATAATGCTGCAGTAATATTAAATGAAGCTGGTGAAATGTCTGGAACTAGAATTTTTGGACCTGTTGCTAGAGAATTACGAGAAAAAGAGTTTATGAAAATTGTTTCATTAGCTCCAGAAGTATTATAAAAGAGAATAAATTTTAGTTATGGCTAAATTAAAGATAAAGAAAGGAGACAAAGTTCAAGTAATGGCTGGAGAATCGAAAGGTGCTCAAGGCGTTGTTAGAAAGGTATATCCTGAAAAATATAGGGCGATAGTAGAAGGTTCAGATATTAAGATGATATCTAAACATACTAAGCCAAATGCAGCAAACCCTGATGGGGGAATTATAAAAGAAGAAGCACCAATTCATATTTCTAATTTAATGGTGATTGATCCTAAATCAGGGGAACCATCTAGAATAGGTAGAAAATTGGATGAGGAACGAAATAAAGTGCGATATGCTAAAAAATCAGGGGAGGTAATATTATGAGTTATACACCTAGATTAAAGACACAGTACAAAGAGGAAATAGTAAGCTCTTTGAAAGAAAAATTTGCATATACTTCTGTAATGCAGGTTCCTAAAATTCAAAAAATTTGTCTGAACCAAGGAGTTGGTGATGCTGTTTCCGATAAAAGATTGGTTGACTCAGCTATAGAAGAAATGACATTGATTACAGGTCAAAAAGCGAATATAACTTATTCGAAAAAAGATATTTCTAATTTCAAGTTGAGAAAAGGAATGCCTATTGGAGCAAGAGTTACATTAAGGGGAGATCAGATGTATGAATTTTTGGATAGATTAGTGGCAGTTGCATTACCAAGAACAAGAGATTTTAGAGGAATTGAACCTAAAGGATTTGATGGTAGAGGAAATTATACATTAGGTATCAAGGAACAAATTATTTTTCCGGAAATTGATATTGATAAAATTAAGACGGTTAGTGGAATGGATATAACAATTGTTACATCTGCACAATCAGACGAAGAAGGAAAAGCATTATTAACAGAATTTGGTTTACCATTTAAGAAAAATTAAACAACTAACTATGGCTAAAGAATCAATGAAAGCGCGAGAACGCAAAAGAGAAAGATTAGTTGCTCAGTATGCTGAAAAAAGAGCTGCATTAAAAGCTGCAGGCGATTGGGATGCACTACAAAAATTACCTAAAAATTCTTCAAAAGTTAGATTACACAACAGGTGTAAATTAACAGGAAGACCAAGAGGTTATATGAGACAATTCGGTATATCTCGTGTTACATTTAGAGAAATGGCATCAGCTGGTCTGATTCCGGGAATTACAAAAGCAAGTTGGTAAAAAATATTATTAAAAAAAGGGATTAAACATGACAGATCCAATAGCAGATTATTTAACAAGACTTAGAAACGCAGTTAGTGCTAAGCATAGAGTTGTTGATATTCCAGCATCGAACATTAAGAAAGAAATGACTAAGATACTGTTTGATAAAGGATACATCTTAAACTATAAATTTGAAGAAGAAACGACTCAAGGGAATATTAAAATTGCTTTGAAGTATCATCCTCAATCGAAAATTTCTGCGATAACTAAGTTGGAAAGAATTAGTAAACCTGGATTAAGAAATTTTTCAGGAGTTGCAACGCTGCCTAGAGTAATAAATGGCTTAGGTATTGCTATCGTTTCAACTTCAAAAGGTGTAATGACTGATAAAGAAGCAAGAAGAGAAAACATTGGTGGGGAAGTGTTGTGTCACGTATATTAATATAAGTAGAAAGAATTTAAGTTATGTCAAGAATAGGAAATGCACCGATAGAGATACCTCAGGGAGTTGAAGTTGCTGTTAATAATGGTATTATTACTGTAAAAGGACCTAAAGGAGAATTAACACAGAAAGTTGATACTTCAGCGGTTGTTGTCAGTGTTGCTGATAATGTAATTGCTATTTCAAGAAATTCTGAGCTGAAAGATCATAAAGCCAAACATGGTTTATATCGATCTTTAGTTTATAATATGGTTGAGGGTGTATCAAAAGGTTTTAAAACACAGCAAGAGTTAGTTGGTGTTGGATATAGAGCATCTAATCAAGGACAAAAATTAGAGTTATTATTAGGATACTCTCATGCTATTGTATTTGAATTACCAGATGAAATTAATATTTCTTGTGAATCTGAAAGAGGTAAAAATCCAATTGTTACATTAGAATCTCATGATAAGCAATTGATTGGACATGTTGCAGCTAAAATTCGATCATTAAGAAAACCTGAACCTTACAAAGGTAAAGGGATTAAGTTCGTTGGAGAACAATTAAGAAGAAAAGCTGGTAAATCGGCAGCTAAATAAACAATCATAATAAAAAAGTATTATGGCACTTAGTAAAAAAGATAGAAGATTAAGAATTAAAAGAAGAATCAGGAAGATTGTTACTGGAACTGCAGAACAACCTAGGTTGGCTGTGTTCAGAAGTAATAAAGAGATTTATGCTCAAATTATTAATGATGCAACAGGAACAACATTAGTTGCCGCTTCTTCTAAACAAAAAGATATTAAAGCAGCAGGTACCAAAACTGAAGTGGCAGCTACTGTGGGTAAATATATTGCTGAAAAGGCAGTGAAAGCGGGAATTAAAACAATTTCGTTTGACAGAGGAGGGTACTTGTATCACGGTAGAGTTAAAGCTTTAGCTGAAGCTGCACGTGAAGGAGGACTTAAATTTTAATTTGATATAGTAAAAAGATATGGCAAAATCAAATGCAAAAAGAGTAAGAGCTAGCGAAGCCGAGTTAAAGGACAAATTAGTTGCTATCAATAGAGTAACAAAAGTTACTAAAGGTGGTAGAAACTTTAGTTTTTCAGCAATTGTTGTTGTTGGAGATGAAAACGGTGTTGTAGGACACGGTTTAGGAAAGGCAAACGAAGTAACGGAAGCAATTACTAAAGGAATAGATATAGCAAAGAAGAACTGCATTAAGGTTCCAATAATTAATGGAACTGTTCCACACGAACAAAACGGAAAATATTCGGGAGCTCAGGTTTTTATGAGACCTGCTGCACATGGTACCGGTGTAATTGCTGGTGGTGCAATGCGTGCTGTTTTTGAAAGTGTTGGAATTACTGATGTGTTAGCAAAATCAAAAGGATCTTCTAACCCTCATAATGTGGTAAAAGCTACTTTAGATGCACTTGGTCAAATGAGAGATGCATATACTGTGGCTGATCAAAGAGGAATTGAATTAGATAAAGTTTTTAACGGATAGAGAAACCTAAGAAGTAATGGGAAAAGTTAAAATAAAACAAATTAAAAGTAAGATAAAGCAACCAGCTCGTCAAAAGAAAACTTTGACAGCGTTAGGTGTTCGTAAGATGCACCAAGTTGTAGAGCATGAAGCTACACCTCAAATTATGGGGATGATTGCAAAAGTGCAACACTTACTTTCAGTGGAAGAAATTAAATAATAATAGTTTAAGAATTATAGAATGGACTTATCAAATTTACAACCAGCGGAAGGTGCAACCAAACAGCGAAAGCGAATCGGACGTGGTCAAGGATCAGGAAGAGGCGGAACTTCAACAAGAGGTCATAAAGGAGCTAAATCAAGATCTGGATATTCACGTAAAATCGGATTTGAAGGTGGACAAATGCCACTTCAAAAGAGAGTACCAAAGTTTGGATTCACTAACATGAATAGGGTAGAATTTAAGGGAGTAAACCTTGATACACTACAGTTTTTGGTGGACACAAAAAAAGTAAAAGAAATTACTAAAGAAATATTACTAGAAAATGGAATTGTTTCTAGAAATGATTTGGTTAAGATTTTAGGTAGAGGAGAATTAAAGGCAAAATTGAACGTTGCTGTGGATCAGTTTTCTGCATCTGCGAAAACAGCCATAGAAAAAGCAGGAGGAAAGGCAACTGCTCTATATACTTCAAAGAAAGCTGCAACTAAATTAGAAGAAGTTAAACCAGCGAAAGTAGTTACTGCTAAAAAGGTTGAAGCTAAAGTTGTTGAAGAAGTAAAAGAGGAAAAGCCTAAAGAAACAAAAACAAAAGCTGAAACTAAACCTAAAAAAGATGAATCCAAAGAAGATGAGTCTACAGAAGGTAAGGAAGAAAAATAAAAAATGAGAAAACTTTTTCAAACCATAAAAAACATTTGGAGTATTGACGATTTGAGAATTCGAATTATCACTACACTAAGTTTGTTGTTAGTTTATAGATTAGGGTCTTACGTGGTACTTCCAGGTGTAGATGCTGATGCTCTAGAAGCAGTAAATGCAGGTAAGACTGGTGGTGGTATTATGGATTTGATTAATATTTTTGCAGGTGGTGCTTTTAACAGAGCTTCAATTTTTGCATTAGGAATAATGCCATACATATCTGCTTCTATCGTTATTCAATTATTAGGAATGGCAATTCCTTTCTTCCAACGATTACAGAAAGAGGGAGAAAGCGGAAGAAGGAAAATAAACCAAATTACAAGGGTATTAACTATTGTAATTACTGGGTTTCAAGCTCCAGGATATATAGCTTCTCAGGTTGCTAATAATCCCGGTGTAGTGCCGAATGATGGCCCAATGTGGTGGTTTTCAACGGTGTTATTACTAATCACAGGAACTGTATTTGTAATGTGGATTGGTGAAAGAATTACAGAGAAAGGAATTGGTAATGGAATTTCGTTATTAATTATGATAGGTATTATTGCTAATTTACCTTCTGCATTTGTGTTCGAAATTGGATCCAGATTTGGAATTGGTGGAGTAGGAGGACCAATTATTTTATTGGTTGAAATAGCAGTGTTATTAATTGTTGTTATAGTCTCCATACTTTTAGTTCAGGGAACAAGAAGGATACCGGTGCAATATGCAAAACGAGTTGTTGGAAATAAACAATATGGAGGTGTGCGACAGTATATTCCCCTTAAAGTTAACGCTTCAGGAGTTATGCCAATCATTTTTGCTCAGGCAATTATGTTTGTACCTATGACTGTAGCTAGTTTTGGCGAAGCTGGAGCTGCTTCTTCTTGGGTGCTTAGTGTTTTTGGAAACCCTAATGGATTTGGATATAATTTAACGTTCTTTCTAATGATTGTGGCGTTTACTTACTTCTATACAGCAGTAACGGTGAATCCAAATCAGATGGCAGATGAAATGAAAAGAAACGGAGGTTTTATACCAGGTATTAGACCAGGTAAAAAAACAGCCGAGTTTATAGATGATGTAATGTCAAAAATAACTTTACCTGGATCTATGTTTTTAGCATTGGTAGCTATATTGCCTGCATTCGCGGCACTAGCAGGTGTTAATCAAGCATTTGCCTACTTCTATGGTGGAACATCATTATTAATTATGGTAGGAGTTATTTTAGACACATTGCAACAAATAGAAAGTCATTTATTAATGCGTCATTACGATGGATTAATGAAATCAGGAAAGATTAAGGGAAGATCTACTACTGGTATGGGAATGGCTGGATAATTTGGTTGCGAGATGGGAAAGATTATTTATAAGACGGATGAGGAGATAGAATTAATAAGAGAAAGTTCTTTGCTTGTTGGAAAAACTTTAGCTGAAGTTGCTAAATTAATTAATCCTGGTGTTACTACACTTGAATTAGATAAAGTAGCAGAAGAGTTTATTAGAGATAATGGTGCTATCCCTGGTTTCTTAGGAATGTACGATTTTCCAAATACACTCTGTACATCTGCAAATGAAGCAGTTGTACATGGAATACCGAATAATAAACCATTGCAAAATGGAGACATTATTTCGGTTGATTGTGGTGTATTAATGAATGAATTTTACGGTGATGTTGCTTACACTTTTGAAGTAGGAGAGGTTAAATCAGAGATTAAGAAATTACTAGAAGTAACTAAAGAGTGTTTAAAGAGAGCAATTGAACAGGCGGTTGTAGGAAATAGAATAGGGGATATCGGATATGCAGTTCAGAATCATGCAGAAGAGAATGGATATGGTGTAGTAAGAGAATTAGTTGGACATGGATTAGGGAAAGATTTACACGAAGAACCTCAAGTTCCTAATTATGGAAAGAGAGGAACGGGATTACAATTGAAAGAAGGGATGGTAATTGCGATTGAACCTATGATTAATATGGGTAAAAGAAATGTTAAGCAACATGATGATGGTTCAACGATTATTACAACAGATGGACTTGTTTCGGCACATTATGAGCATGATGTAGCAGTAAGAAAAGGGAAGGCAGAAGTTTTATCAACACATGAATTTGTTGAAGAAGTATTAAAGAATAAAAATTAAGAATATACGATGGCAAAACAGGCATCTATAGAGCAAGATGGAACAATAATAGAAGCATTATCTAATGCTATGTTTCGCGTTGAATTAGAAAATGGGCATATACTTACTGCACATATTTCTGGTAAAATGAGAATGCATTATATAAGAATTCTACCTGGAGATAAGGTTAAATTGGAGATGTCTCCATATGACTTAACAAAAGGAAGGATAACATTTAGATATAAATAATTAATTCCTTTCGAGGAAATAAATATAAGTAAGATGAAAGTAAGAGCATCAATAAAGAAAAGAAGTGCAGACTGCAAAATTGTTAGACGCAAAGGTCGTTTGTACGTTATTAACAAAAAGAACCCTAGGTTTAAACAAAGACAAGGATAAATTTAGTTTATAGTACTTGGTATATAGTTTTTAGAACGCTACCATCAACTAAACACTAACAACAAAAAATTAACAAATGGCAAGAATTGCAGGTATTGACTTACCAAAACAAAAAAGAGGTGTTATCGGATTAACTTATATTTTCGGTATCGGAAGATCTTCTGCTAAAAGAATTTTGGCTGAAGCTAAAATCTCTGAGGATAAAAAAGTTGAAGATTGGAACGATGACGATTTATCAAAAATCAGAACAATCCTAACAGATTCTTATAAAATTGAAGGTGCTTTAAGATCAGAAGTTCAATTGAACATTAAACGTCTAATGGATGTCGGATGCTATAGAGGCATTAGACATAGGGCTGGATTACCTTTAAGAGGTCAGCATACTAAAAATAATTCTAGAACTAGAAAAGGAAGAAGAAAGACTGTTGCGAACAAAAAAATTGCAACTAAATAATAAATAAAGAAGCATAAGATGGCAAAATCGAACGCAAAAAAGAAGAAGAA
>JAJCYN010000440.1 GCA_029262915.1 Flavobacteriales bacterium | reverse complement strand
CAATTACATTTACTGCTTGAAAGCAATTATTAGCAATAACTAATGCAGTGGGATTGGCGTTTCCTATGTCTTCAGAAGCAGAAATTAATAATCTACGAGCAATAAATTTCATATCCTCTCCACCTTCTAGCATTCTGGCTAACCAATAAACAGCTCCATTTGGATCACTTCCTCTAATTGATTTGATAAATGCAGAAATGATATCGTAATGTTGATCACCAGCTTTATCGTAACGTACAATGTTCTGCTGAACAATATCAACGACTAAATCATTAGTGATTTCTATTTTATCAGCATCAAAACTATTGACAACAATTTCTAATGTATTTAATAGCTTTCGAGCATCACCTCCAGAAAGTTGCAATAAAGATTCATATTCTTTAATGGTAACTTTTTTCTTTTTGAGTTCTTCATCTGTAGTTAAAGCAATGTTAATTAACTTTAATAAATCTTCTTTAGTTTGCTCTTTTAAGATGTAAACCTGACAACGAGAGAGCAATGCCGAGATTACTTCAAAAGAAGGGTTTTCTGTTGTTGCTCCAATTAATGTGATAATCCCTTTTTCTACAGCTCCTAATAATGAATCTTGTTGCGATTTGCTAAAACGATGAATTTCATCAATGAATAAAACAGGATTATTGGTGCCGAAAAATTGTTGTGATTTTGCTTTAGAAATAATGTCTCTAACATCTTTAACACCAGAATTTATAGCACTTAAAGAATAAAAAGGTCTTTCTAATTTATTGGCAATTATATTGGCTAAAGTGGTTTTTCCAACTCCTGGAGGTCCCCAAAATATCATAGAGGGAATAACACCTTTTTCTATAAAATTACGAAGTGTACAGCCTTTTCCGACCAAATGTTGTTGACCAACATAATTATCGAAAGTATTGGGTCTAAGACGTTCTGCTAATGGTGTTAAGTTGTTCAAGATTGAGCTAAATTTAAGAAGTAAATTTAGTCATTTCTAACAACTTTTTGGTGGTATTCAAGTTTCTTGAAGTGGCTATTACTTTCAACTTTTTTTCGAAAAAATTATTTCCCATTTTTGCCCGACTATAGTCTCCAGTAGAATAATAATAAATGATTTTACCTTTAAGCGTATAATATTCATCATCGTATTTATAATTGGATAACTTATCGATATTTACTTGTTCTGGAATAGTTGAAAGGAAGATGAAAAATATCTTTTCTATATGAGGGTAAGGGTTATTTTTTAATGCTGATTCAATATCTTTTGAATTTAATATGAAGTTAGGAACTTCAAATCCATATTTTTCTTTTATTCCTTCAAAGATTATTTGCTGTAAAACAATGGCATCCGTTTTTTTGTATTCAAATACTACATTTCCACTTTGAATGTAAGTCTGAACATTGGTAAAGCCCAATTCTTCATAGAGACATTTCAGGTCAACCATTTTAATTTTTTTGTGGCCACCCACATTAATTCCTCTTAATATAGAGATATAGGTTCGCATTAATAGTAATTCTTATCTGTTAAATAATTCTTTATGTAATCTTCAACACCTTCTTCTAAGGTATAGAAAGGTTTATCATAACCAATAGCTTTTAATTTGTTCATATTGGCTTCAGTATAATATTGGTATTTATCTCTAATGTCTTCTGGTGTTGGAATAAAGCTAATGCTAGCTTCTTTACCTAATGCTTTAAATGTATTTTTTACTAAATCTAAGAATGTACGAGCTTGACCTGAACCTAAATTGTATAAACCAGAATCTTTTCTGTGGTTGAGTAAGAACATACAAACCTCTACAACATCTTTTACATAAACGAAATCACGTAATTGTTCTCCATCTTTATAATCTGGGTTATGGGAAGCAAATAATTTCATTGCTCCAGTTTTCTTTATTTGGTTAAAGGCGTGAAATATTACTGATGCCATTCTGCCTTTATGGAATTCGTTAGGTCCGTAAACATTAAAGAATTTTAAACCAGCCCAGAAATAAGGTTGTTTTTCTTGAGTTAAAGCCCATTTATCAAAGTCGTTTTTAGAATCTCCGTAAGAATTTAATGGTTTTAGTTTATCAACCACTTCATGGTTGTCTTCATAACCATGTTCACCTAAACCATAAGTAGCAGCCGAAGAAGCATAAACCAAAGGGATACCAAATTCTACACAAATATTCCAAATTTCTTTGGTGTAGCTAAGATTCAAGTTGTCAAAAATGGTTTTATCAAATTCAGTAGTGTCTGTTCTCGCACCAATGTGAAAAACAAACTGAACCAAATGTTCATTTTCTTTTAACCAATCAATGAAAATAGCTCGATCTACTTTTTGAGAATATATTTTTCCTTCAAAGTTTCTGTTTTTTTCTTCATTAGAAAAATTATCCACTAAAACAACATCTTTAAATCCTTCTTGGTTTAGTTTGCTAACTAAACAGCTTGCTATAAATCCTGCTGCTCCCGTTACTATTATCATTTTGTTAAGTTAAAAGTTAAAAGTTAAAAGTTAAAATCTTGGCTACAATTAACTATCAACAAATAACGAATTTACAATCTTTGGAATAATTCCTTTTTCGTGTGCTAAGTTAAACATTTGTGTAATGGCAGTCTTTCCGTTAACGCCTAAATCGATGGAATATTTGTTTACGTAGAGTTCAACGTGTTGCATCATCACATCTTTATCTATCTCTTGTGAGTGCTCTTTCATATAGAGGAGGGGTGAAGTTGGGTTCTCAAAAGCATACTCAATACTTCTTCTCAATATTCGATTTACTTTATTAATAATTTCTATTGGCAAATTTCGTTTAATAATTATTCCGCCTAATGGAATTAGTTTTCCTGTAGTGTTTTCCCAATATTCACCTAAGTCGATTATTTTTTCTAATCCTTTATTCTGATAAGTAAAACGATTTTCGTGAATAATGAGACCAGCATCAACCTTGTCATTAATAACTGCATTTTCAATGTCAGAAAAGAGCATCTCCTCTTTATTTGTTGCTTCAGGATGAGCAATGCTTAGTAGGAAATTTGCTGTTGTAAACTTTCCTGGTATAGCTATTTTAGCTTCATTTAATCTTAACTTTCGAACTTTTGAACTTTGAACTAAAATAGGACCGCAGCCTTTTCCTAAAGCACTTCCAGCATCTAGTAAAACATATTCATCAGTTAAATACCCATAAGCATGGTAACTGATTTTGGTAATATCTAACTCTCCATTAAATGCTTTGTTATTTAAATCTTCAACATCACCTAAATAAACATCAAAATCTAATTCTCCTGTATCTATTTTTTTGTGAATTAATGCGTCAAAAATAAAAGTGTCGTTTGGACAAGGAGAGAATCCGAGTGTTAGTTTTTTAGTCATTTACAGTGAGTTAATCAAATGCAATCCTGTTGAGCAAAGGTTTTTGACTGCTAATGGAATGTCCCAATTATCTTTGTTTCGTTTTTCTACTTTATTGGAGATTGTTCTAATTTGAGAACAAGTAATTCCTTCAAATAGACAAGCATAAAAGAAAGCTGCACCTTCCATACTTTCTACTTGTGGATTAAATAATTCTTTTATTTTTTGGATAGAGGAATCATCTCCATGAGTAGTATTAACAGTTATAGCACTAACATTTTCTAATGCATCGATTACAGGGTTTTGGATAGCAATGGTATTTTTCATTTTTCCGTGATTTAATATATAGTCTTCATCTTCAATCAAATCCATATCGATTAATGAAAGAAAAGATTCTCCGTCTTCTGCTCCCAATTCTGATATTTGATCGGAAGTAATATGAACAGTTTGGCCTACAATTAGATGATCTTCGAAACTACCCGCTAAACCTAAATTTATAGAAATATCATAGAGTTTGGAACTTAGTGTTTTTCCCATCCAATAAGCTGTACAAGTCATGCCAACACCAGGTATTAACACATCAATTTCGTGGTTATTATAAGTATAACTTTTAAGCTTTTGATTGATTGCTGACTCAAAACTAAACTGTAATAGCAATGGCTCAATTTCTATATAAGTTGCTGATACAATTAGTATTTTCATGGCATAAGTTTTCTATCCTTTGACAAGCTTAGGATAATATGTTAGTAAAATGAAGGTTCAACTTCTTTTTCAATAAAGTTAATCCCATAATTCTCTAATTCTTTTAAAATAGGATTGTAAATTTCTTTTAAAATTGGGACATGAACTCCAGGAGTAGAAATAGTGCCATTTAAAATCATCTTAACTGATATGGCAAGAGGTAATCCAACTGTTTTTGCCATAGCGGTATATTTTTGATCATCACCCTTTACAACCATCGAGGAATGCAATTCCTTATCTTCTCCATTCAACCTATAACGGAAACGATGCCACATTACTATCATATCTTTATCATCATCTTCTAATGTCCACTTTTTCTCTAAAATGTGTTGTAGTATTTGTGCAGGAGTGGCTTCTTTTATTCCAATTTTAGTTTCTTCAAAAATTCCTAACCAAACAAATTTTTCGAACATATCAACATCATCTTG
>JAJCYN010000439.1 GCA_029262915.1 Flavobacteriales bacterium | reverse complement strand
TATTATATATTTGTATTTCATGGTTATTTGATATATCGTGTCTGAATTCCTGTAACTATTGAATATAAGTATCCAATGCAGGAACAATATGTTCTTTGTTTTGAGCTAAAATTGCTGTCCACATTTCGGGAGAACTTTTCGCTAACCTTGCGGTTGAAGAAAATCCACTTCCAGCTAAATTAAAAATGTTTTCCTCATCTTTTTCTAAGTCCAATACAGTTAACCCTAAAGCAAATGAAGAAACATGCGATAAATGTGAAATATATGCTAAGTGTTTGTCATGCTCCTTTGGAGTCATAAAAACAGTTGTCATTCCAACTTTATTAAATAGTTCCATCGCTAATGATAGCGTATTGTCTGAACATGAATTTTTCTCACAAACAACTACTTTTTTGTTATTGTATAAATCATTAATTGCTGCTTTTGGACCTGAGTTTTCAGTTCCAGCAATTGGATGTGCTGCAACAAATTGAGCTCTGTTTTTATGTCGATTTAAATGAACACACAATTCACCTTTCGTTGAACCCAAATCAATCACAATTTGATTTTTTGAAATATTATCTAATACAGTAGAAATAATATTAATGCTTGCCGCAACAGGAGTAGCTACCACAATAATATCAGAATCTATTACACTGTTTAATTCCCTAATTTCATTAACTAGGTTTAATTTCAACGCTTCCTCACAATGAGTTTTATTATTGTCAATACCAATAATATGGTTACTAAACTTTTTTTGTTTTAACGCTAGAGCCAAAGAACCTCCCATTAATCCAAGACCTATAATTGTTACATTCATTTTTAACTTTTATTACTTATATGAGAAATATTTTTATCAATAAATAGTTCAGCTTTTGTTCGTTCAATTCTTCCAATAGCTTTCTGTATTATTTCTTCTTTAGTACAAAGTGAAATTCTGAGATATTGCTTTCCTTGCTTTCCAAAGATAATCCCAGGAGTTATAAAAACATTAGCATTGTACAGAATTAAATCTGAAAATATACTCGAGTCTATAATCTCATCTGGTATTTTTGCCCAAACAAACATTCCAACTTGGGTTTTATCATAAGCACAGTTCAAAATATCTAATAACTTCCATATTAGTTTTCTGCGTTTCGCATAAATTATATTGTTCTCATGATAACAAGATTTATCTAAATTTAAAGCTGTAATTGCAGCATGTTGTATTGGTAAAAACATACCAGAATCCATATTGCTTTTAAATTTCAAAATTTCGTTTATTCTATCGCTTTTTCCAGAAACCCAACCTAAACGCCAACCGGCCATATTGTGCGATTTACTCAAAGAATTTAATTCCAAAGCAATATCTTTTGCTCCTTTAATTTGAAAAATGCTTGTGGGGTTATCATTAAGTGTTAAACTGTAAGGGTTATCGTTACAAACCAAAATATTATTTTCTTTAGCCAAACCTAGCAACTCTTTTAGGATAGCTGAATTAGCTCGCTGTCCTGTTGGCATATTAGGGTAATTGATCCAAATCAATTTTGTTTTATCTGTAATTAAAGACTTAATGTTCTCAATAGAAGGATGCCAATTATTATCTTCACTTAATTTGTACTTTACTACTTTTCCTCCGGCTAAATTTGTTGCAGCAGCATAAGTTGGGTAGGCTGGATCAGGAATTAAAACTTCATCACCTTCATTAAGGTAAGTCATACAAATATGCATAACACCTTCTTTAGAACCAAGTAAAGGGAGTACTTCAGAATTAGCATCTAAATCAATATTGTAGGTTAATTTATACCAGCTAGAAATAGCATTTCTTAGCTCAGGAATTCCTCTATAGCTTTGGTAAGAGTGATTGTTCGGATTTTGAACTGAATCAATTAATGCCTCAATAATTTTTCTATTAGGTGGTAAATCCGGACTACCAATTCCTAAATTAATTATGTCTCTATTTTCAGCGTTAAGCCGTTCTATTTCTCTTAACTTTTTTGAGAAATAGTACTCCTTAACGGTTTCTATTCTTTTTGCTGTTTTCATTATTTTAATTTGCATAAAAAAAGCCTTTCCAGTTGGAAAGGCTTTTAATTTCTATTATTGTTACAACAATACCTTCCCGTCCTAGTTTATAGGGTAGTAATAAAAGTAAGTATTGCAATTTTTTGTCATTGTAATTAATTTGATTGGGCAAATATATATAAAAAATAAATAGACAAACAAAATATAATTTTTTTCTAAAAAATATTATGGTTAGATGTCGTAAAAACTTCATTGCAGATTATGTTTTTATTCTATGTTTAAAACCTGTTATTTAATAAGTAAAATCATCTTTTTTTTTCAATTGATTATTGCTACTTTCGTAACACTTTTTTGAGAATAAAAATTTATAAAAATAAATAGATGAAAATATTAGTTTGTATAAGTAAGGCTCCAGATACAACAGCTAAAATTGCCTTTACAGATGGGGATACAAAGTTTGATGAAAATGATGTTCAATTTATAGTAAACCCTTACGATGAATGGTATGCCTTAGTGAGAGGGTTAGAATTAAGAGAAGCGAATGGAGGAACGGTTACTGTTTTGAATGTAGGAGGAGCTGATAGCGATCCAATAATTAGAAAAGCATTGGCGATAGGTGCAGATGATGCAGTGAGAATTGATGCTGAAACTACAGATGCTTTGTACGTAGCGAAACAAATTGCCAATTATGCGAAAGACGAGGATTTTGATATGGTTCTTGCTGGTAAGGAAACTATCGATTATAATGGCTCTCAAGTAGGAGGGATGATTGCAGAATTAATGAGCTTACCTTACGTTTCATTGGCTTCCAAATTAGAGGTTAATGGGAGTACAGCAACGATAGAAAGAGAAATAGAGGGTGGCGTTGAAGTAATAGAAGTAAATACACCATATGTATTGAGTGCGGCTAAAGGAATGGCAGAAGCTCGTATTCCTAACATGAGGGGAATTATGGCAGCAAGAAGTAAACCACTTAATGTGGTTTCTGCCTCAGAAGCAACAGTTTCTACTACGGTAAAAGGATTTACATTGCCACCTGCTAAATCAGGTTGTAAATATGTAGATGCTGATAATGTACAAGAATTGGTGGATTTATTACACAATGAAGCGAAAGCCATTTAATGAAGAATTAAAAAATAGAAATTAAAAGATATGTCAGTTTTAATATATACAGATTCAAATAATGGAGCATTAACAAAAAATGCTTTTGAAGCGGCAAACTATGGCGCTCAATTAGCACAAGCTGCAGGCACAGATGCCATAGCTATTGTTGCTGGTTCTGCTTCAGGTTTAGAAGCGTTAGGAAATTATGGAGTGTCAAAAGTAATGCATGTCGCAGATACCAATTTAGATAATTTTGATCCTCAAAAAGTGGCTCACGTTATTGCTGAAGCGGCAAGTCAGACAGGAGCAGATACTATTATTTTTGCACACGATTATACAGGTAAATCTGTTGCACCACGGTTATCAGCAAAATTAGATGCTGGGTTAGTAAGTGGAGCTGTAGCTTTACCAAATGGAAATACAGTAAAGAAAGCAGTTTTTTCGGGTAAAGCTTTTGCTGAAGTTGAAATTACTACAGCTACAAAAATTATTTCAGTTTTACCAAATTCAGTTGATAAGATAGATATTGGAGGAAGTGCATCAGTTGAAGCATTTTCAGTTGAACTTCCAAGTACTGGAATTACAGTTAAAGAAATTAAGAAAGAATCAACGGAATTATCTTTAACAGAAGCTGATATAGTAGTTTCAGCAGGAAGAGGTTTGAAAGGGCCAGAAAATTGGGGTATGATTGAAGATTTGGCAAAAGCACTTGGAGCGGCAACTGCTTGTTCACGACCCGTAGCGGATATTGGTTGGAGGCCTCATCACGAACATGTTGGACAAACTGGATTAGCTATTAGACCAAACTTGTACATTGCTGCAGGTATTTCAGGAGCAATACAGCATTTAGCCGGAGTTAATGGTAGTAAGGTAATTGTAGTAATTAATACGGACCCAGAAGCACCTTTCTTTAAAGCCGCTGATTATGGTATAGTAGGAGATGCATTTGAAGTTGTTCCTAAATTAGTTGAGTCAGTTAATAAACTAAAAGAATCATAATAAAAAATTGATTAAATTTATGGAGGTATTGTACCTCCTTTTTTTATGGATAAGATAGAATTAGAAATAATTGGACTTTCTTATAGTCAAACTCAGACTGGAGCTTATGCTTTGGTATTAGGTGAGAAAGATGGGGCAAAAAGAAGGTTACCCATAATAATTGGTGGGTTTGAAGCTCAAGCAATCGCCATTGAGTTAGAATCTATGACTCCAAGTAGACCGCTGACTCATGATTTGTTTAAGAGTTTTGCAGATGTTTATGATATTTCTGTCAAAGAAATTATTATTTATAATTTAGTTGAAGGTATTTTTTATGCAAAACTTCTTTCAGAAAAAGATGGAGAAATTATAGAAGTTGATACTAGAACATCCGATGCAATTGCTTTAGCGGTAAGATTTAAATGCCCAATTTATACACACGAATTTATTTTAGCAAGTGCTGGAATTATTTTGGATGAAAACCAAGAAGGGGAGGATGAATTAGGGAAAGAGCTTGATTCTATCGAAGATGAATTGGAATCTATTGTGATTGAAGAACCAAAATCGTTGAGTTATGACGACCTTACGATAGAAGAACTCAATAAAAGACTGCAAGATGCTATTGAAAGTGAAAATTATGAGGAGGCATCTAAGATTAAAGAAGAGCTAGACAAACGAAATGCGAACTAACTTAAAAATATGTTAAAAAAAATTAGCTTATTTATGCTGTTCTTGTTCAGCATAATATCAATAGATGCACAAGAAATAATTCAACATACAATTATAGATAACCAAGGCTTTTCTTTAACGACACTGTGGAGAGGGGTTTTAGGTATGGGTTCATTACTTTTAATTGCTTATTTATTTAGTAGTAATCGTAAAGCAATAAATTGGAAGACTGTTGGAGCAGGTTTAACAGCTCAGTTAATTATAGCTTTTGGTGTAATAAAGGTTCCATTTATTCAAAAGATTTTTGAATTTATTGGTGGAATTTTTACAAATATTTTAGATTATACTGCTGCTGGTAGTCAATTTTTATTTGGAGATTTAATGAATATAGAATCCTTTGGTTTTATATTTGTTTTCCAAATTCTACCTACGATTATTTTCTTTTCCGCATTAACATCTCTATTATTTTATTTAGGAGTTATCCAAATTATAGTGAAAGGAATGGCTTTGTTTTTGACAAAATTGTTGAAAATTTCGGGTGCTGAGAGTTTATCTGTTGCTGGGAATATATTTTTAGGGCAAACTGAGGCACCTTTAATGATTAAGGCTTATTTAGAACGAATGAACCGTTCAGAAATATTGTTAGTGATGATAGGAGGGATGGCAACTGTGGCAGGAGGTGTTTTAGCAGCG
>JAJCYN010000438.1 GCA_029262915.1 Flavobacteriales bacterium | reverse complement strand
ACCAACAGCAAACATTAACACAACAATAATTAACATCTTTCTAATTCTTGTCACATTCTTTCCTAAAGAAAATAACAGCACTATAAAAGCTAATAAGGAAATTGATAGAACTATTATAAACAATAGTTTCAGAAACATTGGAAAATCACTCCATTGAACATCAAAAACCGTAATGATGTACTCATTAAATTTAATTTCAGATAAGCTCCCAAAAACAAATTTATAGCTTGCAAAATAAATTATAGGAATACTTAATCCCATTAATGAGATTACAAAATCTCTCCACTTGGGTGTGGTGATATATATTAATGCAATCCATAGCAAAAAAAAGAAAACAATGCTTGGAAAATAAATTAATGATGCTAATGCAATTAAAAATGATGCATTAAATAAAATAGTATAATTATTTTTTATATTGTACATCCTTAACAACTGGTGGAATGCGATCAAAATAAATGTGTTTGCTATAACAATCTGATTGAGGTTTAAAAACAATAAACAACAGCTATTAATTATCAACAACATTAAACTGGTTAAATGAGAGTTCTCTTTCAGCAATTTGTATTCACTCACGATAATATTCAAGTAAATAGATTGTGCTGAAATTAAAACAATAGCTATTAAAATATCTAGCCATTTAATATTAGTGGAGACAAGATGAGGAAATTCTATTTCTAAATCAACAAAAAAAGCTGGCAACCACAATATGATTGTTAAAATAAAAGTCAGTGCGTTAACTACCTTTTTATTTGATTTAAATATTCCTATCAGCATTTTCTAACATTAATCAGTTATATTTTTGATTATATAAAGATAAATTTTACTTTTGTCTTACAAAATTAATGTTATGACAGATTTTATCTATTGGTTAGGAGATTTTTTTACCACAATTTTTGGTTGGTTTGAAAAATTAGGAAATTTACCCAACTATGGCCTTATTGCTTTGGCATTTGGATTGCTTTTTTGGTGGATGAAACTTCAAAAAGAGTATGATAATAAAGCAGCTTCTGACTCTAATCAACTAAAATAAACTACCCAAATATAGATTTAAAACCTCGAAATAATTTCGAGGTTTTTTTATTTAGAGAAAATCATAGCATTATTTAACACTAAAAACCTATAATATTATTATAAATAATAGTTGGTGTATTAAAAAAAAGTTGTAAATTCGCAGCCCCATTTTAGGGGATATTATAAAATTTAAAAAGAAATATAGTGGATACATTAAGCTATAAAACAGTTTCAGCAAATGCAGCTACAGTTAATAAAAACTGGGTGCTTGTTGATGCTCAAAACGAAACCTTAGGAAGGTTAGCCTCTAAAGTTGCCAACTTAATTAGAGGTAAGCATAAAACCAACTTTACTCCTCACGTAGATTGTGGAGATAATGTAGTTGTAATTAATGCGAGCAAAATTAAATTAACTGGTAATAAGTGGGAAGACAAAAAATATGTTACTTTCTCTGGTTATCCTGGTGGTCAAAAATTTGCAACTGCTAGCGAACTTATGGCTAAAAAACCTACCAGAATGGTAGAAAGAGCTGTAAAAGGAATGCTACCTAATGGAAAATTAGGAAGAGCAATGTATAGAAACCTTTATGTTTATGAAGGTGCAGAACACCAACAAGAAGCTCAGCAACCTAAAGAAATTAAAGTAAGCGACCTTAAATAATAAACATGGAAGTAACTAACGCAACAGGAAGAAGAAAAAAAGCAGTAGCAAGAGTTTACCTTTCTAAAGGAAAAGGAAATGTTACTATTAATAAGAAAGACTATAAGGTATTTTTTCCAACAACAGTATTACAAGGAAAGGTACAACAAGCTTTTGAGGCTACAGAAACAGCTAAAACTTACGATGTAAAAGTGAATGTAGCTGGTGGTGGAATTACTGGTCAAGCAGAAGCAGTAAGACATGCAATTGCAAGAGCTTTAGTAAAAATTGATGAAGATAATAGAGCTAAATTAAAAGTAGATAGTTTGTTAACGAGAGACCCAAGAATGGTTGAACGTAAAAAACCTGGTCAACCGAAAGCTCGTAAGAAATTTCAATTTAGTAAACGTTAATATAAATTATTGTTTAGTATCTAAATTTTTAAGACTCAGTCTTAGACTGACTACTTAAGGATTGAAGTTATTAAAGAATGTAAACAATTAAAAAATGTCAAAAGTAGATTTTAAAGAATTACTTGATGCAGGTGTACACTTTGGTCATCTAAGAAGAAAGTGGAATCCAAAAATGGCTCCTTATATTTTTATGGAGCGTAATGGTATTCACATTATCGATTTACACAAAACAGCAGCAAAATTAGAAGAAGCATCAGCTGCATTAGCTCAGATAGCTAAATCAGGAAAGAAAATAATGTTTGTTGCTACTAAGAAACAAGCAAAAGATGTAGTTGCTGAAAAAGCAACAAGTATCAATATGCCTTTCGTAACAGAAAGGTGGCCTGGAGGAATGTTAACCAACTTTGTTACCATTAGAAAAGCCGTAAGAAAAATGGCTGCTATTGACAAAATGAACGAAGATGGAACAATGGCTGTTCTTTCTAAAAGAGAACGATTGCAAATTAATCGTCAGAGACAAAAATTAGAAAAAAACTTAGGTAGTATTGCCGATCTAACAAGATTACCTGCTGCAATTTTTGTAGTAGACATTATGAAAGAACATATTGCTATTGCTGAAGCAAAAAAATTAGGAATTCCTACTTTTGCTATTGTTGATACTAATTCTAATCCAACTTTAGTTGATTTTGCTATCCCTGCAAATGATGATGCTACAAAATCTATTGATAAAATAATGGAAATTGTTACTGCTGAAGTAGCGAAAGGATTAGCTGAAAGAAAAGCAGGAAAAGATAAAGCTAAAGCTGAAAAAGAATCTCAGAAAGCTGAAAAAACTGAGGCGAAAGCTGATGAGAAAAAAGAAGATAGAAAAGCTGAAAAAACTAAAGCTAAGGGAGAGGTAAAAGAAGAAGCTAAGGCTGAATCAAAATAAAATAACCAATTTTAA
>JAJCYN010000437.1 GCA_029262915.1 Flavobacteriales bacterium | reverse complement strand
ACTCTTTGTTTAGAATGGTTTTTAGGTTCGTTTTTTCCTTCTTTAAATCTTCTTTCCAGCTTTCTTTTAAACCTTTTGTATCATAACTTAACTTATAGTCATCAATCGTTCCTGTCATATGTAAAAACAAAGTAGTTCTCCCTAGCCCATCATCTTCTATATAACCAAATTCTGTATTTTCTTTCTTTTTTTTCTTTGCTTTTCTCCATAAAACATCACTCATTAATACCTTAAAACGATAGTTGATTTCGTGGTTAAAAGTATGGGTTCCAGATATGGTTAAATCTAAAGCATTTGAATTAATGGTTGTTTTTGGAATATAAACGGTTTGGTTTTTTATTTCTATTTGGGTAGTAAGGCTGCTGAATTTTATATGCTTTAATTCTTCAACTTCAATATATCTACTTAAGGCTAACACAGGTTCATAATTGATGAGTTCACCATTAACTATCGTTACATCTGCCAACACATAAATTTTATCCTTGTTTACATTCAGATTTTTATCCCAAACTGAGGCAAATTCAATTGATGTTGTTGTTCTGCCTTTTATATTTTCAGCACCTATTGCCTTTTGCCCAAAGTTTTCAAATTGGTAAAACAATTCATAAACATCAACATCTTTAGTATACAGTTTGCTCGTAATTAGTATTTCATTTTCTTTAGAATCGTCAATGGCAATATTCCCTCTCGCACTTCCTTTCATTGCGTTAAACGAAACATCCGTGACAGTTAACACCTTGTCTTCAAGTTGGAGATATCCCCTAAAATTTGTCGCATTAAACTTTCTAAATTTAAAAGTATCAACCCTAGTATTGAATCTTAGTAATATGTTTTTAGGAAGATTTAGAGTGTATTTTTTGGAATTTTTGACACTATTATCTTTAGTTAAAAAGTCATCTAACACTAAATTATGAGCATGGAAATTGGTTCTAACGGCCAAATATTCTCCTTCAACAAATAAATAGGACAATAAATTTTTAAATTTCCCATCTAATTCAAATTTACTTTGGTTGATTTCAAAATTAAGGGCGTCAACCTGAATATCATTGTTGTTAAATTGAAATGATCCGTTTATATTTTCTATATGATTAGGATTACTTACAAATTTTAAATCGGTGTTGCTTAATCGTGCAGATCCACTCGCATTAAGCTTTCTTAATTCGGCCGCTTTAATGTTACTCAATTCCTTTATATATCCGTCATAATTAAGGTTAATTTCCAGGTTTCCATTGGCTAGTTCTAAACTATCTAACTTAAAAAATTCTCTAGCGGAGGCAATATCAACACTGGCTTTTGAATCAAACTCAATGTAGGGGTTGGAAAAGTTAGTAATCACATAATTTCCTGAAATATGACCAGCACCAAAATCGGCATTAACAGAGTCAAGTTTCAGCTGAGTTGTATTAATCGTATATCCTAAACCGTTTGTAAAGCTACCAGTTAAGTTTAAATTGGTCAATGATTTTCCAGATGCACGTTCAGTTATCGTTCCATTTTTAAGGCTAAAATCTGCATTAAACTCTGGAGTATTTTTTATAGATAGCTCTCCAATTATTTTAGAAGTGTAGGTGATTTTTCCACTACTTTCATAAGCCGCTAATGCTTTTTTTTGTTTTGGTGGAAACAAGGAAAACAGGTCATCAATTTCTATGTTTCGGCCCTCTGATTGAAGGTTTAAATTTATACCAACATCCTTATTAATTATGTTTCCCGTAAGATTGAAATTCAATTGTTCTATAGAAATTTCACCTTTCTTAACCAGATAAAGTTTGGTAATTTGATTGACGGCTAAAGAGGTATTGATAGCAATGTTTTTGTTTTTAAGAACGGGTTGGCCATTATCATTAATCTGATTTACCATTAAATTGGCTTTGGTATTAAGGGTAAACTCATCTTTTGAAAAATTTCCTGAAAGCGATAAACTAACCACTTCAATATCCATATCCAACCCTTTGTATTCATTTAAAAAATAGAAGTTGACATTTTTAAAGGTTAGGTCTTCGAGTTCAACGGAGAGCTTGTTTTCAGAACTGTCTGATTTTTTCCAAAAATGATAATTGTCATTGCCAAATTGGTCAATTTTAACGTTTACCATTCCATCCTCAATTTGCACCTTTTTTATGGTATAGTTTTCATTAAGAATATCGATAATGTTAAATTGGAGGTAGATTGATTGAGCAGAAAACAATACTCCTTTCTGTTCATTTTTAGTTACTTCTTCAGCTGTTACTTCCTGGAATTCTAATGATGCATAAGGAAATTTCTTAAAAACAGAAAATTCAACTGCGGCTGCGTCAATTTTCGTATTAACGCTATTGTTAATTTTTTCAATAATGTAGGCTTTTACTTCATCTTCATAAACGGTAGAAATGACAAAACCTATTGCAACACCTATTGCAATGATAATCCCTAAAACAATTGCTATGATTTTTAACCTTTTCACACTATCATTTTTTATACAGCTCTTCCATTGGTACTGTATAATAACGAAAACATTAAAATTCTATTTTAAATAGATAGTTATTCCTTTTGCGAAAGAAACTTATTACCAAGTAGATGTGGAGAAGGTAGAGGCTTAGGACTGATTCATTTTCAATAAATCGACTTCTTTATTGGTTAAAAAACGCCATTGACCACGGGCTAAATCTTTTTTTGTTAGGCCTGCAAAATAAACGCGGTCTAGCTTGGTTACTTTATAACCTAAATGTTCAAACATACGCCTGATAATACGGTTTTTACCTGAGTGCAATTCAATGCCAACTTGTTTTTTGTTTTCACCGTTTCCAACGTGAACGGCAACATCTGCTTTGGTAAACCCATCTTCCAGTTCAAAACCATCGCATAAGTGCTGAAGATGGGTAGATGTTACATTTTTGTCTAGGCCGACATTATAGATTTTTTTTATGCCAAATTTTGGATGAGTCAATTTTTTGGTCAATTCTCCATCATTGGTGAGCATGAGTATTCCAGTAGTGGCTCTGTCCAATCTACCTACTGGATACACACGTTGTTTCAATTTACCTAATAATTGCATCACGGTTCTTCGCCCAAAAGGATCATCAGCTGTGGTGATAAAATCTTTTGGTTTATTCATTAGTAAGTAAACTTTCTTTTCACTTCTAATCGTTTCTCCTCCGTAAGTTATTTTATCTTCTGGAGCTACTTTAAAGCCCATTTCGGTGATTACTTTTCCGTTTACTGTAACTACACCTGTGCTTATCAAAACATCTGCTTCTCTTCGAGAGGCAATTCCCGCTTGAGCCAAGAATTTGTTCAAGCGCATTTTTCCATCGTCAGCCTTAGTATGAGGATTGTTACTGCCCTTTTTACCTGAAGGTTTACGCAAAGGTGCTTTTTTATAGGTCCCCGCTCTTCTTTTAGGTTTTCCGTCTTTATTATGTTTCTTTCTGTTCTCCATTACCTTACCTCACCTCCGTTATCAATTATTTTTTCTGGAGAAACAAACGCTAAGTCGCCTTCATTATTCTCAGCCATTAAAATCATTCCTTGAGACTCTACTCCTCTAATTTTTCGTGGAGCTAAGTTGATTAAAACGGAAACTTTTTTTCCAATAATATCTTCTGGTTTATAATGTTCTGCAATGCCAGAAACAATGGTTCTTTCATCAATTCCCGTATCAACGGTCATCTTCAATAATTTATCTGCATCAGGGTGTTTTTCAGCGGTTAAAATGGTACTTATTCTGATGTCCATTTTTGTAAATTCATCAAAAGTAATTTCGTCTTTCATAGGTTTTGCTTTTGGGTTGGATTGTTGAACTGCTGTTGCTTTTAGCTTCTCAATTTGAGCATCAATTGCACCATCTTCAATTTTTTGATACAATAATTCCGCTTTATTAATTTGATGTCCGGCAATAATTTCTGAAGAATCAGCATTTAAAATGTGCTTTAATTTACTGCAGGTTTTCGGTAAGAACGGCTCAAAGACAATGCTCAATGCGTTACTAATTTGTAAGGCAATATACATTATTGTTTTAACACGTTCCTCATCTGTTTTAATCAATTTCCAAGGTTCTAAATCGGCCAAATATTTATTGCCTAAGCGTGCTAAGGTCATTGCCTCTGTTTGAGCATCTCTAAACTTATAATCAGCCAGTAATTCATCAACCTTCTGTTTTGTTGATGCTATTTTCGAAAGCACTTCATTGTCATAATCAGTCAAATTTCCAGATGCTGGGACAATACCATCATAATATTTATGAGTTAGTACTACCGATCGATTTACAAAATTTCCAAGAATTGCAACGAGCTCGTTATTAACTCTTGCTTGGTAATCCTTCCAGGTGAACTCGCTGTCCTTAGTTTCTGGAGCAATAGAAGTTAGAACATAACGCAATTCATCTTCTTTGTGAGGGAAATCTTCTAAGTATTCGTGTAACCAAACTGCCCAATTCCGAGAAGTAGAAATTTTATCTCCTTCTAAATTTAAAAATTCATTGGCTGGAACATTAGTAGGTAAAATATAGTCGCCATGTGTTTTTAAAATAATTGGGAATATAATTGCGTGAAAAACGATGTTGTCTTTTCCAATAAAATGGACCAATTCAGTTTCATCATTTTTCCAATAATCTTCCCAGTTCTTGTTGTTATCTATAGCCCATTGTTTACTTGCGGAGATATAACCAATAGGTGCATCAAACCAAACGTATAGTACTTTCCCTTCACCACCTTCAACAGGTACTTTTATGCCCCAATCTAAATCTCTTGTTATTGATCTTGGAAGTAATCCATTGTCAATCCAAGATTTACACTGGCCAATTACCTGCTTTCTCCACTTAGAAGCATCATGCTGTTGTTTACCCTCTAACTTACCTGTTTCTATCCATTCTTTTAACCATTTTTCGTGATCGTTCATTGGTAAAAACCAATGTTTGGTCTCTTTTAATATGGGGCTATTACCACTGATGGTAGAAGTTGGGTTTATTAACTCAGAGGGACTTAAAGTGGATCCACATTTTTCACATTGATCACCAAAAGCTCCATCGAAATCACATTTAG
>JAJCYN010000436.1 GCA_029262915.1 Flavobacteriales bacterium | reverse complement strand
TGATTTAAGTGGTCAGTATGATGATGAAGATGAAGCTTACATTCAATTTAAAAGGTATGAACTTAAGGCTGATTATAAAAAAGCAATGAGGAAAGGAGGAGTATATTTATTGAAATTACCTAATTACCTTTTTAGATGGATAATTTTTGATAAAATGGGGTTGTATGCTACTAGTCCACTAAGAGTGCTATTTAGTATGATAGTAGTATATGCTATATTTAGCTTTATATACTTGTTATTGCCGCTTATTAAAGTTGGAGATATTGTTAATTCTGTTGGAGCAACTGATGGGTTAAGTTATTTTCAAACTTGCTTTTATCATAGTGCGATCACATTTTTAACCATTGGTTATGGCGATTATTATCCAACTGGATTTAGCAGGGGAGTCTCTGTAGTGGAAGGTTGGATGGGCCTTTTCTTAATGAGTTATTTTACAGTGGCTTTTGTACGTAAAATATTACGTTAAGCGGAGTGCATAGTTTGAATTAATCATCATTCGAAAATATTCGAGACTCTTCAGTAATTGTATAAACTTCATTAGTTAAAACTACAGGGGCTTGAATTTCATTTCCATTACAATTTACAACACCATTAATTAAAACAGCCGTTTTATCAGTTAAATCAATTTTATCGTTTACAGCATACTTAGAGACAATGCCTTTTTTTAACTCTTTCTTAAATTGATTTTTACTTAATTTGTTATAAGGTGCCATATCCTTTAATAAATAAAAAGCATATCTATCAGCAGTGATTCTCCAGATTTTATCTCCAATTTCTTCATATTCATCAACCAATTGTTTTAATCCTTTAGAAGATATCCAGAGAACTGTTAAAGGAGTTTCAGCTGTTACAGTTGCTGTTCTTTTGTTTTTGTTTAAAGCAGCAACTTCACCAATGGTATTGCCAGGACCTAATAAATCAATCAATTCTCCTTTGATGCTTATTTTAATACTTCCTCTAACTATAATATACATTCCGTCTTCGACTTTTCCTTCACGTAATAATATATCTCCAGAGTTGTAAATTTTACTTTCAAAATTTTTAGCTATTTTATGAAAAGAGACATGATCTACTTTTTTCAACCAAGAAACTTCAGCTAATAATTCTTCTGCATCTGGTATTTCAAAAACAGGTGGAGCATCTCTTAATTGTTTCATTCTGTTTTCGATATGATCAATCATTTTTTCTGCTTCACCACCAGCAATCCTGCCTCTTTTATGCAGGCGTTCTACAGTATATTTTTCATAATTTAACATAGTTCTAATGGCTTCTCTTGTAGCAATTGCACCATATATTTCAGGATATTCTTTTCCTAGATTTCTTAAGAATGTTAAACCTTCAATTCTGTTTTCATTAATTTCTCCTTCAATTACTTGTAAGTTTTTAGTCTCTTGTTCATCTGCAGCACGATACATACTTTCTAACAACTTCAAACTTGCTTCTTGAGCAGCAACAAATCCTTTTGCACAGTCATAGCTTGTAGTTAATTTTTCAAAAAATAATCGTTTAGCCATTTTACCAACTAACGGATAATTTTGAGCTTTACTCAAGAATGTAGGAGTTTGCAACAAATTTTCCATATCTCCTCGCTCAGACAATGAAATGTGCCCATTAGAATCTAACACATCATTAATATCACCAGTTAAAACTTGATAGGCATGATCTCCTAATAAACCATCTTTAAATTGATGCCAATAACTGCTTTTTTCTTTTTCCAAGATTCTAGTTCTAGATTCTGCAACAGCATTCTTTTCTTCAATATCAATAGTGATAATATTATCTTCATATTCAGGTAAAAAATTCCTCACTGCTTTCCAATTGGCACGTTTTAAATACCGGTCTGATTTTAATTGTTCTATGTTTTTTTCTGCACTCTTAGCAACGTAGCTATTTGCATTATTTAATGCTAATTTTTTTGCAGCAGAAAGTTGAGTTAAACCTAATTTATCTACTAAAACTTTAATGGTTGTTGCATTAATAAGGAGTGTTAATGTTACAATTCCTGCAGTAAAAAATAAAAACTGATCTCTAATTTCCTTGTCTATACTATCACTACCCGCAACAATTAGTGCCAATGCTAAACCAATAGCACCTCTTAAAGCTCCATACCAAAGTACATAAGCATCTTTTTTATCCATTCCGTAACCAATCCGTTTCATCACAGGGTAGAAGAGGACAATTGTAATTGCTCTTACAATAAATATTCCTAAATAAACAATCATTAAAATGAGGAAGTCGTTACTTGTAAAAACTGTTCTTTCCGCGATTACAACACCTACAATTAAAAAGATTAAAGTGTTTGCAATAAAAGCAGCTAACTCCCAAAATTCGTGTAAAAAATGTTGTACCTCTGGACTAATTTTTGTTCTTCCAGAACTTGCCATTACCAATCCGAAAGCTACTAAAGCTAAAACTCCCGAAACGTGAAAGAAATGCTCTGCGATGAAAAAAGTAACATAAGCCGCAGCTATAATAGCACTTATTTCAACAAACATATCATTAAACACTCTTTTTACCCATTTAATAATTAACCAACCAACGATTAGTCCAATAGCAATACCACCAAAAGAAACTCTTACAAATTCCAGAATAGGGGAGCCATCAATTCCTGCTCCAGTTAATCCTAAGAAAATTACCATAAAAATTACAATAGCAGTACCATCATTTAATAAGGACTCACCTTCTATCAATGTTCCTAATTTTTTACTAGCTCCTAACTCTTTTAATATGGAAACTACGGCAACAGGGTCAGTTGCACTAACCACTGAACCAAATAATAGTGCAATAGTCCAATTCCATTTTGCTATACCAATACCAAAATAATTTAAACCTACAACCAATAATGCAGTTAAGACTATAGCTACAATAATACCAGGGACTGCCATAATAGTTGCATTGGTAAATGTTTTCTTAAATACATGGACATCCATTGCAAAAGCAGCTTCAAATATTAAAATAGGTAAGAAAACATATAGTAATAAGTGAGGATCAATGTTGGCTGCCCAATCGATGGACTTGTCCAAAAAAGAAAAATCGAGTTTCCAAGAACCTATTTCGTAAATATCTAAATAGTTAATTCTACCCAGTACACCAATACCAAGACCAATAAGTAACAATATAACAGTAAAGGGAATTACACTTTTTTGAAAGGAAAAACGGGTTGCTGCTCCAATAATAACAGCTATTATTATAAAAAATAATGGAGAAGTATCTTTGTGATGCTCGGATTCAACATTATCATGGCTTACGCTTTCTGAATGAGTGGTTTTATCGTGATGAGTTTCCTGTTCATTAGGATAACAAAATGCTGGAACTACTATAAAGAAGAAGAATAGAAAAAAAATAATTTTCCCTGACAGAAGATATCTTAGCATAGTTTTAAGGTATTGAGTCTTATGAAACTAAGATA
>JAJCYN010000435.1 GCA_029262915.1 Flavobacteriales bacterium | reverse complement strand
CTATTGCCATCTTATTAGGTTTAATTTCATAGAAATTAGAATTTTCATCTTCCATAATAACCTCCATTTCATCCAATTTATTTTGTTGTTTCCTTAAAAGATAAAGTGCATTGTTTGCCCCAGAGTATTCCAATACATTATTAGATTTATCTATTGAACAAATAGAAATGTCCATCCCATCTCTAATGGAAATAATATCATCAATAACATCTTTTTTTCCTAATGCGATATTTACCAAATTGTTAAGTTCATCTAAAATCTCTCCAGTTGTTTCTATCTTTAAATCTTCTACAATTTTATTTAACGAATTCGCTCCTATTATACTCATAAATGCACCCGGAACTCCATGTCCTGTACAATCCACAACGGAAAAGAATATTTTATTCTCCGTTTCTTTTATCCAATAAAAATCGCCACTTACGATATCCTTTGGTCGATAATAAATAAAAGATTCATAATGTTTTTTAAGAATTGATTTTTCTGGTAAAATAGCATCCTGTATACGCTGAGCATAATTTATACTATCGGTTATGTCTTTGTTCTTTTCTTCTATAATTTCATTTTTACTGGTAATTTCTTCATTCTGAACATTTAATAATTTATTAATTTTTTTCTTTTGATTTAAACTATATGCAATATAGATTACAACCATTAAAGCCAACCCTAAACCTAATCCAAGCATTTTTTGTTGTGACGATTTTTTCTCTAAGGCTACTTTATCCAATTTTTTCTCTGCAATTAATAAGCTATTTTCCGCTTCTTTTTTTTCCGTATCATATTTGGTTTGCATTTCAGCAATTTGATTAGAAGATGTTTCATTAAAAATAGTATCCTTCATATCAAAGGCTATTTTAAAATGTTCATAAGCTAACCGATAATTTTTATTTTTATAAAAAGCCATTGCTAAACTTTTATTGGCCAATAATACATTCTCTTTATCCCCAGATAAATTGGCATACTTAACTGACTTTTTTCCATGTATTAACGCATTTGTAAAATCATTCAAATGAGTGTACGTTTCCGACATATTTGCATGAACATTAGATTGTAACGAAACATCTCCACCGTCTTCCAATAATTTAGCAGACTTCTTAAAATAAAACAACGCATTGTTATAGTCTAACTTATCAATAAGATAAATTAGGCCAATATTTGAATAGGTAGCCCTTGCATTCATTTCTTTTCCAACTTCACTATATATTTCCACTGCCTTTAAATAGGTTTTCAGTCCTTTATCAATCTCCTTCAATCCCACATAACACAAACCAATATTTCCTAGTGTAACGGCTTCATTGTTCCTACTACCAGAATTCTTTTCAATGGCATAGCTTTGGCTAAAGTAGCTTAGTGCCAATTTATAATTACTCATTTTATAATAAACACCTGCCAAACCAGCTAAGCTAATTGATATACCTGCAGTATCATTAATGCTTTCCTTTATCTTTAATGATTTTAACATAAACGAAACTGCATTTTCATTATCACTAATTCCCTCATACAACCACCCCATGTTATCATAAGTTTTAATAATAGCATCTTTATCACCAGACTTTTCTGCCAAAGGGTTTTGAAGTTTCGCATATTTCATGGCTTTAGGCGGGTCTGAATTAAAATAAATCCAACATAATGCGTTATATATTTTACACTTTGCAAAATCATCATTAGAGGTTTTAGCATAATTCTTTAACTCATCAGGTGCTACAATAGTTAATTTTATAATCCCTTTGGTATAATCTTCAACATGGGTTAAAATACTATCTATTTTAGTATCATCAGAACTTGCCATAATAGATTGACAGAAGAAAAAAAATAATACTACTATTAGTGTGATGTTTTTCATTGTTGATAACAGCAATATATAAAAATCTCCAAAGAAACCCTTGTAATTTCGAAAATATTTTATAGATTAGAAAAAATATTTATTCACCGCCTAAATTAACTAGGCATTAAAATTATTATTTATGGCACATAATGGAACAGTAACAAACCTTTACCCTCCTACTAATAATGGTACAAGCAGAGGTGCAGGAATGATTGATGGAGATACAGGAGATAACCTTGTATTTCAAACTCCTGGAGACAACAATAATCAAGTTCTAGCAGTCGGACAATCAATTAGCTACGAGACAGATAGTCATGGAAACATCACAAGTGTTTCGGGAGGTATTATTATTGGCCCTCCTGATGGAGGTGGATGATTCATTTTTTACCTATATAAAAAAGCCTCAATATATATATTGAGGCTTTTTTATATAATAATATTTCTTCTTAATATTCTTTTAAAGCATCTCTATACTCAAACATATCCTGTTTGTTGTCAGCATTTTCCCTATCAAGCATTAGAGATAATAAATAATCTAAACTTTCTACTCTATCATCATCAGTTTCAATTGTGTTTACTATCATTTCAACTTCCTCTGGGGCTTCTTCGCCTTCTTCTAACTCAGGAGCAATTGCTTCTTCAGGAGGTAATGGAATGTTAAATGTTTTATTTGCCTCTAAGTGCTCATAAGTTAAACGTGTTACCTTCGTTAAGGTTGGATCTTGTTCTTCTAAAGCATAAGGTCGTAGTTCCTTTAATCCTTTAATTAAAGTATCTACTTTTTTAATGCCATCCTTAGCAAGTCCTTTTTGTAATTGATCTATCAATTTATTTCCATCAATACTTTCCATTGTATCTGTTTTATTTATTTGCGAAATTATCATTCTTTATTTATTTTTCCATACGCTAAGCAAATTTTTATTAAAATTAAATGAAGAACTTTATATTCGTTGTTATCATCCTTGTTTTATTTTCTTGTTCTGAAGATATTTCTAACGAGCAAATCAAAACTCAAACTGAGAACATTATTAATGATTTTGTTGGTGTTTATCATTTTGGTGAATCTGAAATGGAGTCTAACTTAATTATAAATGGTACTAATGGTAATTACTATGCCCAATTAAAATCTGGCTCGTTTAATGATGATGCAACTGATTTTATTTGGAATTATGAAAATTTAAAAAATGTAAGAATCGAAGAAAATAAATTTTACTCAGATAAAACCAACGGTAAATTTGTAAGACTAGAAAACGGCTCTATTGGTCTTAAAATAGAAAAGCCTTGGGATAGCTATCCTTTAGAGGAAGATGGATCAGAAATTGGGTATTTTTCTTATGATGTATCGAAATATTACGCAGGAAATTATACGGCAGCATCCATAAGGATATTAACA
>JAJCYN010000434.1 GCA_029262915.1 Flavobacteriales bacterium | reverse complement strand
TGGTGTAAGTATTCTTTTCTTTTTTATTTGTGCTAAGGTGTATTCCAATTTTCCCTTTTTTTCTATTTATGAAAGCATATTTTAATGCATTAGATATTATTTCGTTAAGGAGTAAACCTAAAGGAATCAATGTATCAATATCAAATTTTACATTGTCAATTTTAACATCAAGAAAAATGTCACAATTTATAGAATAAGTAGAAATTAAATCGTTTGTTAAAGCCATAATGTAATCTTGAAAATCGATATGAGCTAAATCTCCAGTTTGATACATTTTTTCGTGAATTAAAGCCATTGTACGAATTCTATTTTTGGCTTCATCGAATAAAGCTAGTGCATTTTTATCTTTAGTATAACCAGACTGAATACTAAGCAAGCTTATAATAACTTGCATGTTGTTTTTTACTCTATGATGAATCTCTTTTAAAAGAACCTCTTTTTCATCTCTTTGAGATTCAATTAAGATAGTTCTTTCTTTTACTTTTCTCTCTAATTCTTTACTTATTTTACGTTGTTGTTTTTCTTTTAAAGAAGAAATTTTAGAGATAATATAAAAGATTAGGATTGTAAAAGCCAAAATAACCCACCATTTTTTCCACCAGGGAGAAGCTATTCTAAAACTATAACTTGCTGGTTTTTGAGTCCAGACACCATCCTCATTTCTAGCTTTTACATTAAAAATGTAATCTCCGGGAGAAAGATTAGAATAGGTTGCAAAAGTTTGATTTGTAGAATTAAACCAATGGTCATCAAATGGAGTTAATTTAAAACGATATTGAACATCCTCTGGAAAAGTTAGATTAACGGCAGAGAATTCAAATGTTAAGTGGTTTTCATCGTGGTCTAAAACAAGGTTAGAAGGAAGGTTGTCCCACTTAATAAGCTCTTTAGAATAGTTTAGCCAATCTACCTCTTCAAAAAATAATTTAAGGTTATTGATGTGAATATTAGGTTCAAAAACATTAGTTCTATCTTCTGTTGGATCGTATTTAACTAATCCTTTTACAGTTCCTATATATAAATTACCTTTTTTATCTTCAAATATTGCTCTACTATTACATTCAACACCTTTAAAACCTTGTTTTGATTTGTAGTTTTTTATTCTGGTTATTTGTCCATAGCTATCGAAACTAATTCGATCTATACCATTATTTGTCCCTATCCATAGATTTCCTTTTTTATCACCGTGCATTAAATAGATTACACCAGAAGACAATCCATCATCAACAGTTATGGGTTTAAAATCTAAGCCATCATATCTAACAGCACATCTGTCAGTACCAAACCAAATTCCACCCAATTTATCCTCTGCTATACTTCCTATATAAGAATTGCAAAATCCTTTTGCACCTGCATAGCTTGTAAATTCTCCATTTGCATACTTACTTACTCCATTCCCTGTTCCTATCCATAAAGCTCCTTTAGAATCCTCAAATAAGGAGTGAATGTAATTGTGTGAAAGTCCGTCTGCTGTAGTAAAATTTGTAAAAGAAAAATAGTCGTATTTTGATAAACCTTTACCATAAGTACCAATCCATAAGTTTCCAGATTTATCTAACAATAACTTTCTTGTATCATTAGATGGTAAACAATCATATATAGTAAATGTTCTAAACAGTCCAGTTTTATATCGTGTTAACCCATTAGTGGTAGCAAACCATAAGTTTCCTTTTTTATCATTTAGAGAAGACCTTACTGTATTACTTCCTAAACCATTAGCTATTGTATATTGAGTAGAAATTCCATGGCTATATTTATAAACTCCTTCATCATTTGTGGAAACCCAAATATTTTCATCATTATCTGTTACAATACTAAAAATACTTGTGCTATTTAATCCTGGAATTTTATTAAAATAAGTAAACGCTTTGTTACCATATTTAATTAATCCAGCACCGTTTGTTCCTATCCATATGTTGCCAGATTTATCTATAAATAGTTTTGTTAAACTATTGGTAATTAATCCATTTTGCTTAGTGAGATGAGTTATTAGACCATTATTAGTTAATAAATAAATGCCCTTATTTGATGTTGATACCCATATATTTTTGTCCTTATCTAAAAGAATGTCTGTTATTACAGCATTTATACTTTTAAATAACTCTTGATCAAATTCAAAAACAGCATTATCTATACTTCCTGTTAACAGCTTAATAATTCCTTTATCTGTTCCGATGTAATAGTTTCCATTGGAATCTTCTGTAATTGCTGTAGTATTATTAGAAGGTAATCCATCTTTAGAAGAAATATTAATAATGTCTTTTTCTCTGAAAATTGTTATCCCTTCGTTAGTTCCAACCCAAATGTTTCCTTTAGAATCTTCGGTAATTTCATTAATGTCATTACCTATTAGTTTGTTGTTTTCTTTGCTATATTCTGTAAATGTTCCATTTTCATATACGGCAATTCCTAAATCACTACCAATCCATACCCTTTCTTTTTTATCGATATAAACAACCTTATTACCGTTTTCATTTAAAAGACCATTTTTTTTAGTAAAAGTGAAAAAATTACGTCCATTATATTTTGTTACACCTCCCCAAGTTGAAGTTATCCATATATTACCATCCTCATCTTGACTTAAATCAGTTACAATATTTCCAGCAATACCGTCTTTTTCAGAATATTGAGTAAAATTAATACCATCAAACTTACAGACTCCGCCTCCAGAAGTTCCGACCCACAAGTGTCCTCTTTTATCTTGAATAATAGCACTTACTCTCGATTGCGATAAACCTTCTTCAACATTATAATACTCAAAATTATAAGTTTGAGCATAAGAAGAGAGATTTACAAGGAATGTAAGAAGTAAAGTTATATAGATATTTAATTTTTTAATTCTTTCTTGTTTTACTTTGTGCTATACAATAATAACTTAAATAAATTGGTTAAAAAAATTAATAACTAACCACCAATTTTCTTAGTTTTAGAGTAGCCCATATTAATCAATAGATCGTAAATTTTTTCTTTAAACTCGCCTTGAATCAATATTTCTCCCTCTTTTGTGGAGCCACCTACTCCACATTTTGACTTTAATTTTTTTGCTAAATTTTTTATATCGTCTGAACTTCCAATAAACCCCGTAATTAGTGTTACTGATTTTCCTTTACGCTGTTTACGGTCAATTAACACTTTTAGTTCCTGATTATCATTATTAAGTGTATCTAGCTCATCATTTTCTCCATCATAATTATAATTAGGATTTGTTGAATAAACAATGTTTTTTCTATTCTTACTCATAGTACCAATACTTTTA
>JAJCYN010000433.1 GCA_029262915.1 Flavobacteriales bacterium | reverse complement strand
ACAACTTATTTAAGAAATACGTAATTCCAGAAATTAAAAATGATGATACCCCAGTATTTTTTGTAGTGATAGATAATTTACGTTATGACCAATGGAAAACTCTGAGGCCTATTATAACACAAGACTACTGGATTGACGAAGAGGATGCTTTTTATAGCATATTACCAACTACTACTCAATATTCAAGAAATGCAATTTTTGCGGGGATGATGCCTTCAGAAATTGAAAGAAGGTTTCCTGATAAGTGGGTAAACGATGAAGATGAGGGCGGGAGAAATTTAAGTGAACAGTTTTTTATAACTGAGCAGTTAAAAAGAAATGGATTAGAGATCAAATTTTCTTACAATAAGGTGTTGAATGTAAGTTATGGTAATAAAGTGTTAAGAGAAGTTCCAGGAATGTTTAATAATCCGTTAAATGTAATTGTTTACAATTTTGTAGATATGCTTTCACATGCAAGGACAGATACTCAAATTGTTAAAGAGTTAGCTGGAGATGAGGCTGCTTATCGTTCTGTTGTGAAATCATGGTTTGAACATTCTACCTTATTAAGCACTCTAAAGGAAATTGCAGCAAGAGGAGGTAAAGTAATTATAAGCACGGATCATGGTTCAATTAGAGTTAAAGAACCTTCAAAAATTGTAGGTGACAAGGATGTAAATTCTAATTTAAGGTATAAGCAGGGAAAAAGTTTAGATTATCAAGAAAAAGATGTTTTGGCGGTTAAAAATCCTGAAGATGCTCATTTGCCAAAAGTGAATGTTAGCCAATCATTCGTATTTGCCAAAGAAGATAATTTTTTTGCGTACCCCAATAATTATAATCACTATGTAAAATATTATAAAGACACCTTTCAACATGGTGGGATTTCTATGGAAGAAATGTTAATACCCATCATTAAATTGAGTGCTAGGTAATGAACTATCAAGTTAATTCAGAAGAGGAATTAAAACCTATTGCAGTTGATTTGTTAAAGAATTTTGGTGACCAAAAAGTGATTTCTTTTTATGGTGAAATGGGAGTAGGGAAAACTACATTAATTAAAATTTTATGTGAGCAATTGGGTGTTGATGAAGTAACAAATAGTCCTACATTTTCTATTGTAAATGAATATTTAACTAAAAATGAAGAAAAAATTTACCATTTCGATTTTTATAGGATAGAAGAGGAAGCAGAAGTTTTTGATTTAGGTTATGAAGAGTATTTTTATAGTGGTAATTTTTGTTTTATCGAATGGCCAGAGAAAATTCCAAACTTATTGACTGATAATGCCGTAAAAGTTAATATCGTACAAGATGAGAAGAAGAATAGATTAATATCTGTTGTTCGGTAAGCAGTATTTTTTAACTTTGTAGTAAACCTCTATCATTATGTCAACGTCAGATGATTTATTAAAATCCTTAGCCCAAGGATTTATGCCTCAGGAAGAAATGCTTGAAGTTTCCAGAAAGAAAAGTAAACTTCAAATAGGTATCCCAAAAGAAAATTCTATTCAAGAAAAAAGAGTGCCAGTTGTGCCAGATGCAGTTGCGGTTTTGGTAAATAATGGTCATGAAGTAATTGTTGAAACGGGGGCTGGAGACGGTTCAAGTTTTAGTGATAAAGATTATTCTGAGGCAGGAGCAATAGTTGTTTTTAGCACAGAAGAGGTTTATAAAGCAAATATGATCTTAAAAGTTGAACCACCAACTTTACAAGAAATTGATTTAATGCAACAAGGGCAATTATTGATTTCTGCTTTACAGTTACCAATTCAGCCAAAGAATTTTATAAAAAAGTTAATGGCTAAAAAAATTACGGCAATTGCTTTCGATTATATAAAAGATCCTCAAGGTATTTTACCAATTGTAAGTGCTATGAGTGAAATTGCTGGAAATGCTGCTATTTTAATTGCAGCTGAGTACCTTAGTACTTTGCATAAAGGACAGGGTCAGTTGTTTGGTGGAATATCAGGTGTTTCTCCTACAGAAGTTATAATTCTAGGAGCAGGAACTGTCGGTGAATTTGCTGCTAAATCGGCTTTAGGATTAGGGGCTATGGTTAAAGTATTTGATAATAACACACATAAATTAAGAAGATTACAAGCCCTTCTTGGTCAAAGAGTTGCAACATCAATCATACAACCGAAAGTGTTAGAAAAAGCATTGAAATCAGCAGATGTGGTTATTGGTGCGATAAGCACAACAATTGGGAGAGCCCCCATTATAGTTACTGAAGAAATGGTAAGTCAGATGAAGGATTTTTCAGTAATTGTAGATGTGAGTATTGATAAAGGAGGGTGCATTGAAACTTCTGAAGTTACTAATCATGAAACTCCAATTTTTTCTAAATATGGTGTAATTCATTATTGTGTGCCTAATATTGCTTCAAGAGTTGCGAGAACAGCTTCTTATGCATTAAGTAACGTGATTACCCCTACTATTATGGATACTGGAGAGTTTGGAGGTTTAGAAGTAATGATTAAGTCGTATCAAGGTATTCAAAATGGAGTATATATCTATAAAGGAATTCTTACCAATAAATATTTAGCCGATACCTTTGGCTTGCCTTATAAAGATATTAATTTACTATTAATGGCAATGTAAATGGCAATAGACAAAAAGAGGTTATTTTATCGTTTAAAATTTTATGGTTTTGGTTTTGGTTTAGGATGTGTAATTGTATGGGCTACATTACTTAGAGGTAGAGAAAGACCATCATTTTTACCAGAAGGTAGAGTACTCGAATTTTTTGAAGCGACAGACATTAAAATTAGCGACCGACTAAAATGTGAATTGAAATGCAATAATATTCCAGTTACTTTTATGGACAGTACTTTTTGGGCAAATGCCAATGTAAATTTTAAAGAAAGTGCTGTAAAGAGAAAACCCTGCCCCGAGCATTATGTAAAGTCTAAACTAAAAGATGGCAGAGAAATAATAGTTTACATAGAAAACTGTGAAGTTTGTATAGATTGTGAAGAAGAAAGAACAGCTACTTTAAGAAGTTTTATAAACGTTTCTGAAAAAGATAAGAGTTGTGATTGTTAGCGGTAAACTAGAGAACTCCTTACCTTAGCTAAAAGAAGTATCTAATTTAATATTTATTACCCTAAAACAACTATTCTTACTGCCATAAACGTTACAGATCCAACTAAAAATCCAATAAAAGCTAACCAAGATATTTTTTTGAAATACCAGAAAAAAGATATTTTTTCCATTCCCATAGCTACTACACCTGCAGCAGAACCAATAATTAACATACTACCTCCAGTACCAGCAGAGAATGCAATAAAATGCCATAAAGGGTCATTTAAATCTTCCTGGAACATACCTAAACTTGCAGCAACTAATGGTACATTATCTATTACAGCAGAACCAATACCTAATAACATAACAACAATATCGGAGTTAGGTATAGTAGAATTTAATGTTCCTG
>JAJCYN010000432.1 GCA_029262915.1 Flavobacteriales bacterium | reverse complement strand
TCAGAAACAACAATTCCGAATACCATTTTACTTGCATCCGGAATAGAATTTATATCGTAATCAGATAAATTGTTATTTGCAGTAGCCATTATTTCAAAGATTCCACTCTGGCAATATATTTATCTATTGTTTGAGCTTCTTTAGAGTCAGGGTAGTCTGTTTTAATTGCTTTGTACTTTGTTTCAGCACCAGCAAAATCTTGTTTATCTTCATAAGCTAAACCAGCTTTAAACAAATATATAGGCGAGGTTAAATTGTTATCACCATTGGTAACCGCTTTTTCGTAATAGCTAATTGCCTGATCAATATCGTTTAATTCCATATACGAATCTCCGATAGCACCTAATGCAACCGTACTAATCATTACATCATCAGAGCTAAAGCTTTTTAATTCGTCTATGGCATATTCATACTCTCCAGTATTTCTGTAACAGATTCCTAAATAGTAATGAGCAAGGTTCGCTGCTTTTGTTCCATTATATTCATCTACAATATCAATGAACCCATAATTTAAACCATCTCCATTAATTGCTTTTTGCAACGAATCAAGCTCAAAGTATTTCTCAGCCATAAACATATCCGATTGAGCTTCAAACTCCATAGGAGCAATAATTAGTTTTTTATATCCAAAATAACCAAGAGGGATTATAGTTGCTACCAAAAGAACTATAATTATAATCATTTTGTTATTTTCAATAAAGGATTCCGTTTTACTGTAAACCTCTTGAACGTCAACAATTGTATCCGTATTTTCTATTCTTTTCTTACTCATTTTTAATTGTATAATTTATAAGACTGGCAAAAATAGTTTTTTTTTAATTTGATTAGCAATTTTAGTACTTAAATCTATCCATCTTTTTAAATTTGTACTATGATTTTAAAACAACTTTCCATACTTAATTTCAAAAATTATGAAGATGCTCAATTGGAATTATCTGAAAAAATCAATTGCTTTTTAGGAAATAATGGTGAGGGGAAGACAAATTTATTAGATGCAATCTACTATTTGTCTTTTTGTAAGAGTTACTTTAATCCTATCGATAGCCAGAACATTAAACATGAATCACCATTTTTTGTTGTAGAGGGTCATTATCAAAAAAACGATAAAGAAGACGTTATTTATTGTGGAGTTAAAAAAGGACAGAAAAAACAATTTAAACGAAATAAAAAGAGTTATGAAAAGTTAGCCGATCACATTGGTAGAATTCCATTGGTAATAATTACCCCTTTAGATATTTTATTAATTATTGAGGGGAGTGATGTAAGGAGAAAATTTATTGATGGCATTATATCTCAATATGATAATAGTTATTTAAACAATCTATTAGCTTATAATAAAGCGTTGAATCACCGTAATCTTTTGTTGAAATCATTTTGGATCAATAGAAATTTTGAACAGGAATCACTTGATGTTTGGGACGAGCAATTGGTACAATATGGGGTTTTAATATTTGAAGCACGTAAAAAATTTATAGCTGATTTTACGCCTATTTTCCAGAAATATTATACCAAGTTAAGCCAAAATCAAGAAAAAGTAGCCCTAGAATATCGTTCACAATTGAATGATGAGAACTTTAATGCAATATTAAAGAAAACAATAGCTAAAGACAGAGCGAATCATTATTGCAATACAGGAATCCATAAAGATGACTTATTGTTTAACTTGGGTAAGTTACCATTAAAAAAGTTTGGATCGCAAGGACAACAAAAAACGTACTTATTAGCACTTAAACTTGCTCAAGCTGAATTGATTACATCAATTAGTGGTGAAAAAGCCATTATATTGTTAGATGATATTTATGATAAGCTAGATGGTAAAAGAATGAATCAGTTGCTTGGTATTGTTGGTAATGGTGATTTTGGTCAAATATTTATTACTGATACGAATTTAGAACGGATACCTGCTATTTTAAAGATAGAAAATATTAATTTTAAATCATTCAAAATTAAGAAAGGAATTGTTGAAGATGCCTGAAGAAAAACCATTAAAAAAAACGATAGATAAATTATTAAGAGCCTATGGTTATCAAGATCAGCTTGATGAGCTTGAAATAATTAAAATTTATGAAGGATTGGTCGGTAAAATGTTTGCAAATCACACACAGAAAATTGGATTTAAAAACAAAATACTTTACGTGAAATTGGATTCAGCTTCTTTAAAACAAGAATTAAGTTACGTAAAAGAAGGATTAGTAGAAAAAATAAATAGAACGATGGGTAGGGGAGTAGTAGATAAAATTGTTGTAAAATAGAAATGAGTTCCATCAAAAATATACAAGAAAAATTAGGCCGTTTTAAACTGAAAAACAAGAGTAAACATCAGAACAGGAATATTAAAGCATTTAGTATAGAAAAAGCTTCAACCATTGGTATTGTTTATAATGCTACTAACCGTGATGAAGCAGATACAGTAAAAAAATTCGTTCAATATTTAAGAGAAGAACGTAAAGATGTTTTGTCTATTGGGTTTATTGATTCTAAGGATTCATCTAATATAGTGAAATCTCATTTAAACTATGTTTATTTTGATAAAAGAAACTTATCAAAAATGCTTGTCCCAAAAGGAATTGAAGTAGATAATTTTATTAATAAACCATATAGTATTTTAATTGATTTAAATATTAGTGACTGTTTTCCGATAGAATACATTAGTAGTTTGTCTAATGCCAAGTTTAAAGTAGGAGCAAAGGGAGCTTATCGAGATAAAACCTGTGATTTAGTAATAGATATTGATGGGAACAATGAAATGGAATACTTAATTATTCAATTAAAGTATTACTTAAAGATGATTAAGAATTAATTTACTAAGAATTTAAACAATAAAAAAGAGGCTTCAAATTTTTGAAGCCTCTTTTGATTTATAATAAATTATCTAATTCTTCTATTTAAAGAATTTAGCATCATATTTATTTTTACTGTTGAAAATGTATATGAAATAAACTCCTCTCGCCTCAATCGTAAAAGGGATTGACTGGTGTTCGTCAGCAGAAGTTACACTTAATTTTTCAATCATTATGTGTTGCCCTAACGTATTTACAACAACAAAGTCATATTCTCCTTTCTCAATGTTAATCATTGACAATTCGATATTGTTGTTAATATGATTATAATAAGAACCAAGAGAAGAATTAGTATTTAAATCCTCAATTCCAGTACACACATCAATAGTAACTTGTCCGTTAAATATATCAGTACCACAAGAATTAGTAACTACTACTGCGTAATTATGTATTCCAGCAACTCCAAAATTTATTAAAGGATTTGAAATTGTTGATGAAGCAGCAGATGGTGATCCTTGAGGAAAAGACCAGTTATAACCAGTCGTATTTATTGATGTTGAAGCATCAAACTGAACATTTATACCTGGACAAATATTTACCGTAGGAGTTGAAGTAACATTAGCTACTGGTAGAGGAGTAATAGTAATTGTAATCTGATCTACTCCAGAACAACCGCCTGTTGTTCCCGTAACCGTATATGTTGTCGTTACAGTTGGATTGAAAGATACTCCATCAGTAACACCATTATCCCAAGTATAGCTAGTTGCACCGTTTCCTGTTAATGTTA
>JAJCYN010000431.1 GCA_029262915.1 Flavobacteriales bacterium | reverse complement strand
GATTATTTTACAAATCAGAAGTTATTTTAGTCAATAAAAATCTTCCTTCCATTGCAGTCCTTATTCCAGCCTACAAAGAAGATGCTGTAATTGTAGATGTTGCAATAAAAGCCTTGGAGCAAAATTATAAAGGAAGCTTCGATGTAATTGTTATAGCCGATTCTCTTCAACTGAAAACACTTGTAGAACTATACAGCTTACCCATTAAAGTTGTGGAAGTAACTTTTGAAAAAAGCACTAAAGCAAAAGCGTTAAACTATGCTATGCTCGAAATAGGTAATGATTACGATTTGGCAATGATTCTTGATGCTGACAATGTTATGGCAGAAGATGTTTTATCCATAATGGCATCCAAATTTTCTCAAGGACATCAAGCTATTCAGGGACATAGATGTGCTAAAAATCAAAACACAAAATTTGCATTGTTAGATGGAATAAGCGAAGAGATCAATAACAATATCTATTGTAAAGGTCCTGCAACATTAAATTTATCATCACGATTAGTAGGCTCTGGAATGGCCTTTGATTATGCTCTTTTTAAACGTTTAATGAAAACCATTGATGCTGTTGGTGGTTTTGATAAAGAACTAGAATTGAAAATCATTAAAGAAGGTATTACCATTCAATATCTTGAGTCAGCGATAATTTTTGATGAGAAAGTAAGTCAATCAGAAGTATTTGAAAAACAACGAACAAGATGGATTAGTGCGCAATATCACTATATGTTTAAGACGATGCCTAATGCCTGTGTAGAGTTATTAAATGGAAAATTTGATTACTTCTATAAAGCTTATCAATTAACACTTCCTCCAAGATTATTATTACCAGGTGTGTTATTTATTTTCAGTATTCTGTTTTCTTTCATTGAACAGCATCTTTTTGCTACTACTTGGGCTATCCTATTTGTACTAAATGTAGTTGCATATACCATTTCAATTCCACGTAAATATTGGACTAAAGAATTATGGAATGGCGCAATAGCACTGCCACTTGCATTTTTAATTACACTAAAAGCAATGCTAAAGTTAGGTGGAGCAAATAAAAAGTTCATACACACACCTCATTCCAATAATGGTAGTAACAATTAAAACAACATTATTATGAAAGTAATCGACAAAATAAAAGCAAATCCAAGGCTCAAAAAAATTGCCTTATGGTTGTTACAACCTCCTTTTAGACCTCGCCCAAGATTATGGGTGAAATTATTTTGGAATCCATTTGTTCATCATAAAGGAGAGAACGCATTAATTAGTAAAAAAACTCGAATGGATGTATTTCCTTATAACAACTTCTCGTTAGGTAATTGGTCTACTATAGAAGATTTTGCCTGCGTAAATAATGCAATGGGAGATGTTATGATTGGATCAAAAAGTCGTGTTGGACTAAGCAATACTGTTATTGGTCCTGTAACACTAGGCAACAATATTAACATTGCTCAAAATGTTGTTATGAGCGGACTTAACCACGAATATGAGGACATCTCTTTACCTCCCCGAGAACAAGAATGCTCAACGGCATTAATTACTATTGAAGATGATTGTTGGATAGGGGCTAATGTAGTAATTACTGCTGGTGTAAATATTGGCAAACATTCGGTAGTAGCTGCAGGAAGTGTCGTAACAAAAGATGTTCCTCCTTTTTCAATTGTTGCTGGTAATCCAGCGAAATTGATTAAACAATATAATCCAAACACAGCATCTTGGGAACGAGTAACTAATACCTTAAAAAAAAATGAAGCAGCGTGATATTATCATAACAGGAATACAACCTTGGGATATAGAAATAGGTAGCAATTGTAAAAATATTGCTGAAGAATTTTCAAAAAATCACCGGGTACTATATGTCAATAGTCCTTTGGATAGAATAAGTTCAATTAAAAAAAGAACTGATTTTAAAGTACAAAAACGGCTTGATGTGATTAATAGAAAATCATCGCCCTTCGAAATTATTCATAAAAATTTATGGGTTTATACGCCTCCAGTAATCGTTGAATCTATGAATTGGTTGCCCAATTTTCTTTTCCGAATAGTTAACCACATTAATAATAAACGATTAGCTAAATCTATTCAGATGGCTATAGAAGAACTTGAGTTTAACAACTACATTCTCTTTACTGATAGCGATATGTTTAGAAGTAAACACCTCGCTCAACTGCTAACCCCAGATGCTTTTATTTATTACACCAGAGATAATTTAATGACCGTTCCTTATTGGGAAAAACACGGTAAAACAATGGAACCAGAAATTGTAAAAGCTGCTAATGTAGTGGTAGCTAACTCACCTCATCTGGCTAAACTTGCAGGCCAACACAACAAACACGCTTATTATGTTGGTCAAGGATGTGATACCGAATCATTTAGGGATAGTAGCACTACCATTCCTGAAGAAATAAGAAAAATAAAAAGCCCTATTATTGGCTATACAGGCTTATTAACTACCAGAAGATTGGATCCTGATGTAATTGAAAAAATAGCAACAGAAAAACCCAATTGGAATATCGTTTTAGTTGGTCCAGAAGAGGATTGTTTTAAAAACAGCTCCCTTCACCAACTTAAAAATGTTCATTTTTTAGGCGCTAAACCACCTGAAGATTTACCAGCATATGTTAATGCATTTGATGTGTGTATTAATCCACAAATAGTAAATGAATTAACCAAAGGAAATTATCCAAGAAAAATTGATGAGTATTTAGCTGCTGGAAAAACAACGATAGCAACCTATACACCAACAATGGAAGTTTTTAAAAACTACTGTTATTTGGCTCATACTTCAGATGAATATGTTGAATTAATAGAAAAAGCATTAAAAGAAAATAATGAAACACTTCAAAAAGAAAGAGCTCAGTTTGCGGCTTCTCACACTTGGTCGAATAATGTTGCTGAAATCTGGAAATCATTAGAAAGAAGCAGATTGAATTTTAGCCCACTATAAAATCAGAAACCTATGAATAGTTATGAAATTACATTTTGGATTTTATTATTTCTGGTGTTTTACACCTACATCGGATATGGAATTGTTTTAATCCTATTGGTAAAAGTGAAAGAACTATTTTCAAAAAAAGTTAAAGTTGATAATGAAAAATTTGAACCCTATGTTACTTTGTTTGTTGCCGCCTACAACGAAAAAGACTGTATAGAAGAGAAAGTGAAAAATATGCTTGAATTGAATTATCCAACAAATAAACTTCAACTGTTATTCGTAACAGATGGTTCGGATGATGGAACACCAGAGCTATTAAACAAATACCCTGAAATAACAGTTATTCATAAAGCAGAACGTGCTGGAAAAATTGGAGCAATAAATAGAGGGATGAAAGCAGTTCTACACCCTATAGTTATTTATTCT
>JAJCYN010000430.1 GCA_029262915.1 Flavobacteriales bacterium | reverse complement strand
TGGTAATCAAGTTAGGAGTTATAGGTGTCTTATTATTTGTTTTAGGAAAATTTGCACCAGCTGAGTTTATGCAGCATTTCACTGTATTTGTATTATCCGTATTTATTGGATGGCAGGTGATCTGGAATGTATCGCATTCTTTGCACACGCCCCTAATGGCGGTTACAAATGCCATAAGTGGAATTATCATTGTAGGAGGGTTGTTACAGACCACCAATGTTATGTCAGATACAATGACAATACTTGCTTCTATAGCAATTTTGGTTGCTAGTATAAATATTGTGGGTGGATTTTTAGTTACTCACAGAATGTTGAAAATGTTTAAAAAATAAAGAGATGATAGTTAAAGAAATTCAAACAGCAGCATATTTATTTGCGGCTATACTTTTTATTCTTAGTCTTGGAGGATTATCTTCTCAAGAATCTGCTAAAAGAGGTGTGTTTTATGGTATTATAGGTATGGCAATAGCTATACTAGCAACCGTTTTAGGAAAAGGAGTTGAAGGTCAAATTTACATTGTTGTAGCAATTGCAATTGCATCATTAATAGGGATTTTGGTTGCGCGGAAAGTTGAAATGACCTCTATGCCACAATTAGTAGCTATTTTGCACAGTTTTGTTGGATTGGCCGCAGTTTTGGTTGGGTTTGGATCTTACCTTGACGCTGGCACTCAAGAATTAACTGGTACTGCTCATACTATTCATTTAGTAGAAGTTTTCATAGGAGTTTTTATTGGAGCAATAACCTTTACGGGTTCAATAATTGCGTGGGGAAAACTGGAAGGAAAAATTAGAAGTAAACCACTATTATATCCTGGTAGACATGTAGTAAATTTGTTATTGGCAATTGCTTGTGTTGTATTAGGAGCTATGTTTACCATGGCTCATGGTGGTGATGGAATGCTTTATTTATATATTATGACGGGAATTGCTTCTTTTATTGGAGTTATGCTTGTTATGGCAATTGGTGGGGCAGATATGCCGGTGGTTGTTTCTATGCTTAATTCTTATTCTGGATGGGCAGCGGCTGCAGCGGGTTTTATGTTAGGAAATGACTTACTAATTGTTACGGGAGCCCTAGTTGGTAGTTCTGGAGCTATTCTCTCAATCATTATGTGTAAGGCTATGAATAGGTCTTTCTTATCAGTTATTTTCGGTGGTTTTGGAGCTATTGCAGTTGCAGGAAGTTCAGAAGAAATAGAAGGCGAAGTAACATCTCTTGAACACGATGCTGTTGCTGATTTACTTCGAGGTGCAAAATCTATCGTTATCGTTCCTGGTTATGGAATGGCTGTGGCAAAAGCGCAGTATCCAATTTTCGATATGGTTCAAGCACTCAGGAAAGAAGGGAAAGATGTTAAGTTTGCGATTCACCCTGTGGCGGGTCGTTTACCTGGGCATATGAATGTATTGTTAGCTGAAGCTAACGTACCTTACGATATTGTTTTTGAGATGGATGAAATAAATGAGGATTTGCCTAATACTGATTTAGTTATGGTGATAGGTGCTAATGACGTTGTGAATCCAGGGGCTCAGGATGATCCTGCCAGCCCTATTTATGGAATGCCTGTTATTGAAGTATGGAAATCACAAGCCGTAGTTGTTATGAAACGTTCTATGGCTGTAGGGTATGCCGGAGTTCAAAATCCGTTATTCTTTAAGGAAAATACCGAAATGCTTTATGGAGATGCTAAAGAAAGTGTTGATAAAATTATGAGCCACTTAAAAGAATAGCGTACTAAAAACATCCGACTAATTTTTTAGAATGGTCTCTATTAGAAGCAAAATTTAATAGTCATTTAGGTTTTTTAAGATAGAAAATGCTCTATCAATACTCTCATCACCTACTATGATGGTAAATTCATGCGTTGTAGAGATAATATCTAAAATGTTAATTCCTTCCCAAGCAATTTTTTTCAAAATAAAGTAATAAATACCTGAAACATCAGCATTTTCACTTGGTAGTTTAATGGTTATAGAGGATAAACCACTTGTTTCTTGGATAAGCTCTTCTGCTTTAAAAAGCGTATCAACATCACTATGTTCAGAGTTACTTAAAATAATAGTTGTTTCATATACTCCTTGAGAAAAGGCGAAAAAAGTCTCTTTTTTTCCTTTAAGTCTCCTTAATAACTCTGCTTGTTTTTCAATTATGGTCTCAGAATTTGCAAATGTAAAATAGGTAATTTTTGATCTTACAGTAATGTCTCCAAGTTTATTAATTACTTTTTTAACTTTTATTTTTAAGTTAGGATCAAACTTTGGAGAGAGCCTTTTAAGAGCCATAACAATAGCTCCAATTTGAACATCCTTATGGAGTTCCTCATCTATCTCAGGTTTTATTTGTCTCGATAAAGAAGATAAATTAATTATTCCTTCAGCTAAAGCTTCCTCTAAAAAAGGAGATTTCTTTATTATTTCTTCTACTATTACGTGAGTTGCTTTCATTTTTTTTTAATAATTTAACAAAATATTCTCAAATATAATAAAAAAAGTGAATAAGGTTATAAATTTAACAAATTGATAAAAATTATTTTTCGTCTGTCCTTGCTTTTTTAATTGTTTTCCTTCTTCTTGTTAATCTTCGTTTCATTTTAGCTTTTTTATCAAATAATCTGTCATAAATAAATGATATTGGGCTAAATACTGATGGAGAGGGAGCTGTTGTTGATTTATCG
>JAJCYN010000429.1 GCA_029262915.1 Flavobacteriales bacterium | reverse complement strand
AAAGAGCTTATTAATTTTTTCACTGTTTTGATCCATATCTGTTATCATGAATTCAAGCATTTCAGATCTATTAAGTTTAGTGTTTTTAGAATAAATATCCTTTCTAATTTGTAAAATAAATTCACTAAACAATGCTAAAAGTTTAATTAAGTAATCATTAGAGGTGTCACCTTGGTACTTATTTGGATTATAAAACATTTGCATAATAGCGTTAAATATTTTTAGAGATTCATCAGAACCAAACGTAGTTAAATCGAAACATGTTTTTTTATATTCAAGTGATATGATTTTATCTCTCTCCTTTTGCAGTTCTTCTTCGGACATAGATTTAGTTAGAACTCCAATAAATGGTTCTATAATCTTTTTGTAGGTCTCTATTTTGAACTCTCTCGATTTAGCTTCTTGGCTTAATGATTCTTCTCTTTTTGCTTTTAACAACCATGATATAATTCCACCTATCGTAAGGAGTATTGGTGTTAGAATTGCAATTAATATGGTTTCATTCATTTTGTTTAAGTATTTTTTATCATTGTTAAAAGTAAACTTTAGACTATTTTATTACCTTAAGAGGATAATCCATACAACAGAGATAACAGCCATTAATAATCCATAGAGAATAAAAACTAATGCAATAATAGTAAATGATTTAAGAATGGTTTTGAGTACACCTTCACAATAAAGTTGTATTAGTACCCATGGGAGATATATAAACATGAAAATAGCATTTAATACTAACGATACCCCAGTATGAAAAAACTCAAACGATGTAGAAATGATTCCAAATAACAACATTTGAGCAAGAATGTAAAGGCTCGCTACAAAAGTTTCTGTAAAAGAATGTCCACTTTTTCGTCTAAAAAATAACCATATGAGCCATGAATACATAGGTATTTGAAAAAAAGTAAAGAGCCGCATGTTTTTACTCTGAAATTCATTCATTTCTTGTTGAAAGGTGCTTATCTGTGCAGCTGTACCAGTAGTATTTGCATCTGCACCAATATCAGAAAACATAACTAAGATCTCATCTCCCCATGCATAAAAGAAAAGAAAATAAACAGTTGTTGCTAATATGTAATACTGGAATGGTTTGTAATAAACTTTACGCTTTCCCTGGAGGTAATCATTAATCATTATACCTGGGCGTAAAGTAAGGTCTTTGATTGTTCGAAGTATTGGTCCTTCAAGAGCCAATAGGTTAGATAGAAAATCACCTAAGACATCCTTCATAAGAATGCGTTTGTACTTTTGCTCGCCACAGCTAGGACAAAATTTTTTAATAGTTGAATCACCGCAATTGCGGCAAGTAGTGCTTTCCATCAACCAAATTTAATCAATAGATTTTTTAATACGAAATCTGGGTTAACTATATGGTGTTCTATTTAATTCGTTAATATTTATTGACTACCAAATTATCTTAACGCTAACTGACCTTGAGGAATCAAAAAAGTGTTATGGATATAAAATTTGATAAGCTAATCACAAATTATTTTCCCATCTTGTATTAGTATTGTACACTTATTTTTTAAGATTTTTGTTTCGACACTTCCTGTTTCAGGTTCAAAAATATAATAACGTGGAATCAAATACATTGAAGCATCCGTTTGAGAATCATAATAACAATCATAATTCTTGCCATCTTCAAAAGGTTCTATAATGTCCCAGAAATAGAGTATTCCATTTAGCTCTTGTACATTAACGCAGCAATTATAAGGTTTGTAGTGCTTTTTTCTCTCATTTTGCACAACATCGTAATTAATTTGCTTCCCCTTTTTGTCAAAAATAATGACCCCTCTATCATTTTCCATTTCATCGCGTACATGTATAATTATAAATTTCTCCCCAACAGCCAAACTGCTGCCTTCTATGTATTCGTAACAAGCATTTTCAGGGGTATTTATTAAAAAAGAAGTTCCATGTATAAGGTAGTGTTCACCATTGGTAGTTGTGATAAAATAGTTCGAATCTTCTTGAGCAATGAGACTTATACAGCTTGCTATGCATAAAACAAAAGTGTATATTTTTTCCATTACTCTATTTAATATTTGCCAACGTATCGACTCAGTATAAGTGGTTGTTTTAATACCACTTATACATTGTTAGCTACTGATATTCTATTTATTTAATTTTTCAAATTCAAACGGAATTTCCATTTCGGCATTAGACACAGAGGCATTTATTTTATCGCCATTTTTCCAATATTTTATTTTGTTGGGAAAGTCAATCTCATTATTCTCACAGATAAATTCATTTTTACCGTATTGTATCATTTTAAAAGTTATCGATTCAGATTCTTCAGGAACTTTTACAGACAAATTCCAATCTCCATCTACTTTGTTCAATTGTATTTTTTCTTGCTTTATTGTATCACCTTCCTGCATTGTAAAACCAATTCCTGAATATTCACTTTCACTAATCTTATCCCAGTTTTCAAATGTTTCTTTCCCTTCCTCCTCGTTCAATCTTTTCCATTGTCCCAATAGCCAGTCAAAATTCTCAGACTTTTCCATCAAATTTGTTGACTCTTCATTCTTATTTTGGTTTTCCTTATTACTTTCATTGCAGGAAATAATTAAAATTCCAACTAGTAGTATCAATGTTTTTTTCATTCTTTTTTGTTTTCCTTGAGCTAACGTAACTCTTGTAACAAAAGAGCACGCTTGATTAAGCAACTAATTTAGCATTATTTTTATACTTTGTTAGCTGCTTTTGTTCGCATTTTCCAGTCGTAATTCAGTGTTCAGGTACAAATTCAAAATCCAGTTTTCCTGTTTGTATATTAACTGCGTATAAATGTCCACTTAGACTGTTCATAAAAATCAAATTATTGGAAACAACGGGAGTGCTGAAAATGCGTCCTTCATTTTTAAATTGCCAATTCTTTTTACCTGTTTTAGCATTAAAAGAATAGAGATAGATACTTTCTAAATTTACAATGTAAATGGTATTGTTATCAATATATGGATATGAATTATGCATACTGCCACCATCAGGTATTATTTTCCATAATTGTTTCCCCGTTTTTTCATCCAATGCTATTAGAGCATTATCGTGTACCTTAATATAAACCATGTTGTTGTAAGATACAGCAGGAGAATGTTGAAATCCTCCAGAAGTGGTGGTTGGAATTGTTTCTCCTTCGGCAGGATATTTCCACATTTCTTTTCCGGTTTTTTTATCTATTGCATATAGATAATTACCTGCGTGCCTTATTGCATAAACTATACTTTCTGAGATACCAGGGGTTAAAACACCTCCTAAGAAATCTAACTTATTATTGGAGTCAGTATGAAATTTCCACTTCATTTCTCTTGTTTTTATGTCAATGGCGTGGAGGTATCCGTCATCACTACCCAAATAAATCACACCATCAGCAATAATAGGTGAAGACACAATGGGACCTCCTGTTTTATATTTCCATTTTTCCTCTCCAGTATCAAGATCTAAAGCATAGAGATAACCGTTATGACAACCAAAATAAATGATGTTGCCATCAATGGCTGGTTTCAAATTGATGCCTCCATTGGTTTCAAACTTCCACTTTTCTTCACCTGTTTTACTATTTAACGCATAAAACACCCCTTTTTCACCGACAGGCTTGCTTCCGAAATTAATTAATTCACCATTTCCAAAATAGAGCGTTCCATTTAAAAAAACTGGTGTAGAACCTACATCATATTTGGGTTTAAATCGCCATATTTCCTTTTTTGTTTGAACATCAACAGCAAAGAGATGGCCTGTTCCTTCTCCAAAACTACAAAAAGTTGTTTTCCAACTCCCAAAATATACCATACCGTTTTTAACTATTGGAGAGGTTTGATGATTAGGCATAAAGAAAGATGTTTTTTCTGCTACACTTGTTGTGTTAATTTCAGCATTGTTTGTATTCATTTCTGTTGTATCTGTATTGTTTTCAGAACACGCAAATAACAAACTTAGTGTGACAATAATAAATGGATTTAATTTCATAATTAATTTTATTTTTTTGCAAGCAATTGCAGCCAACAACTAGATATGTTGCATTAATGCAACATATCCGTAATATGTGTTTATCTCAAATTTAATCAATAGATTTTAATTACACCTACTTTCTGAAGACCAAGTGTTGAGGTAAACTGTTTTTAGGGTGATGTCCCCCATTTTTTTTTCAAAAGTTTGCACTTTCCCCGGTACTAAGTAATAAAAACCGTGCATACTTGGGTAATAACGTAACATTAACTGTTTGCAAATTAGGGAGGCTCCTCTTACGGTATAAACTTTAATTATTGCCATCCGTTTGCCAACAGACACAACTTTGTAAGAATCAAAAAACAAGCGTTTTTCAACCAATTTTTTCTCTTCAATCATGGCTAATTCATCTTTATGTAAAAAGCCCATAGTTCGTTTACCAGCTTTTAAGTAGTCCATAAATTCAGTAATCAATTTTACAGTATTTAGTGTTTTTGGCACATAAACAACGTCACTAATAAACTTATGTTTAGAAGGGATGATGGTATCTCCTAGAAGTTTAATATTTGCTGCATTCGAATTTATTCCAAGTAAACTCAAACCCAATATGAATATAACTAAACTGTGCTTCATCTGTTATTGTTAAGTTTAAATTTACTTCTTTGCTACACTAAGTTTATCAAAGTACAGTCAAAGATTTTTTTAAAAAAAAACAGCCCCTTCAACAAGTTCAGGGTGACAATAAAGGACGCAATTATTAAGCCAATAAAAACAAAATGCTCCTAGAAGGGCAAATCATCATCTTCTGCAGGTGCATCATCAATTGCAGGAGCGGGGGCACTGTTTCCAGTAGGGGTAGCCTGACCTGCTGCGGTAATTTTCCAAGCGTCAATGTTATGATACCATTTGCCGTTAAAATCTCTTGAAGAAATATTAAAAGCAACTTCAACTTCTTGTCCAGTACCAAAATCTCTAAGCATATTTATTTTATCATCACCAAATAAACTAAAGCAAACCGAAGGGTTGTATTGTGCTCCTGTATCTATTACAAAACCTTGCTTTTTCCATTCTTTTCCGGCTTTACTTGTTCCGCTTTCTACTTCTAATATATTGGTAATTCTTCCTTTTACTGATAAACTCATAATTCTCTTTTTTAATTGGGAAACAAATTTAATTATTTCGGGTTGTTTTAAGTCATTTTTGATTTTAAAACTTATAAACAAAATTGTTTGTGAGTGTAATATTCAATATTATTGTATAAGATGAACTGTAAAAATTGCAATGAAGCTTTAAATGGACAAGAAAATTTTTGTTCTAATTGTGGACAGAAAAATATTGAGAAACTTAATTTGAAACATATTCTAAGTGCTTTCATTGATGATTTTTTCAATGTAGACTCTAAATTAGTTTTAACGCTAAAATATTTACTGCTAAAGCCCGGCTTGCTTAGCAAAGAATATATGGAAGGAAAGCGGGTTAATTTTGTTCCTCCAATTCGTTTGTACATTGTTTTAAGTGTTATTTTTTTCTTTTTACTTTCTGTAATTGATGTGAAAACAGCTAGTTCTTCTGATTTGGATGTAGT
>JAJCYN010000428.1 GCA_029262915.1 Flavobacteriales bacterium | reverse complement strand
TACGCGTCATTAGAATCAGGATTTAATTCTATTACTTTATTAAAATCAACAATAGCAGCTTTAAAATCTCCCAATTGATATTTGATAGACCCTCTATTAAAATATGCTTTGTCAAAATTAGGAGTAAGCTCAATGGCTTGATTGAAATCATTCATTGCTCCTTGTAAATTTTTAGCATTAAATTTTTCTATACCAGCATTGTAGAGTTCTTGAGCTTTCATAGCGTCCAACGCAGTAGAATCACCAACATTTACTTCGTTTTGAGCAAAACTTAGGAGGGTTACACCAAAACAACCTATTAGTAGGAATACTTTTAATTTTTTCATAATGTTAAATTTGAGAATACCAATATTAATAATATTTGTCTTACTTCCAAAATGATGTTCCCACTAAATTATAATAATTTAGTAACATATATAATGCCGTAGAAAATTAATAGTTTTGGAATTAATGAAGAATACTAAGAATACATTACTATCTAGTGCTAATTATTTTAAAGAAGAATTGAAAAAATTCTACGACAAATCAGAGTTAGATCAATTATTGTATATCACTTTTTTGCATTATTTTAATTTAAATAGAATTGATTTAGTATTAAAAGCTGATAATCAGTTGTCTGAGTTAGACTTTAATAAGGTTATTAATGTTGTTACACAACTAAAAAAAAGTAAACCATTAGCTTATATATTAGGTGAAGTGGAGTTTTTTGGATTAGAATTAAAAATAGATGAAAATACTTTAATTCCTCGACCAGAAACTGAAGAGTTGGTTCAACTCATTATAAATGAGAATGAAGGTAGAGAACAACTATCTATTCTTGATATTGGTACAGGAAGTGGTTGTATTGCATTAGCTTTAAAGGCTAATTTACTTGATTCAACAATTTATGCTTGGGATATTTCAGATAAAGCTTTGGAAAAAGCTAGAGAGAATGCAATAATGAATTCTTTGCAGATAACAATAGAAAAAGTAGATATTCTTAAAAAACCAATTGTATCTAAAAAAGTAGATGTTATTGTAAGTAACCCTCCTTATATCTGTTATGATGAAAAAAAACTGATGGAGATTAATGTTTTGAATTATGAGCCCCATTTGGCACTCTTTGTAAAAAACAATAATCCTTTGGAATTTTATAACGCCATAGCTGATTTTGCTTTAAATCATTTAAAGGAAAGTGGTAAGTTATATTTTGAGATAAATGAGAAATATGCAAAGGAAGTTCAAAGTATGTTAATCGAAAAAGCATTTAAAAATGTTAATCTCGTAAAAGATCTTAATGGAAAAGAAAGAATTGTGAAATGTCATCTTAAATAAGATATTCAGAATCTTTTGAGGGGATTCTAATGTTGCTAAAACCAGCATCTAACAATTTTTCTCGATACTCTTGCTGTACTTCATAATTTCCGTGAACTAAAAAAAATTCTTTCACTTTATTGGGGTCTTGACAACTCAAATACTCTATCATTTCGTTATAATCACCGTGAGCACTGTATTCATCAATTACTTTAATATCAGCGTTTACACTGTATTCTTCTCCGAAAATACGTATATTTTTATCTCCTCTTAAAATTCTTCCACCCAAAGTAGATGGCTCACAATAACCAACTATAAGAATGGTATTTTTTTTATTTTCTATGTTGTTTTTTAAATGATGTAAAATCCTTCCTGCTTCCATCATTCCAGAAGCAGAAATAATAATACAAGGATCGGGAAGAACATTTAATAGCTTAGATTGCTCTAGTTTTGTAATTTAATGTAAACGATTAAAACCAAATGGATCATCATCTTTTTGCATATATTTTATAACATCATCATTATAACATTCAGGATGGTTTTTGAGAATTTGAGTTGCATTTGTTGATAGAGGACTATCCACATACACATTAATATTAGGCAGTTTTTTCGAAGATTCTAATTTATCTAAAGCATAAACTAACTCTTGTGTTCTTCCTAAGCTAAAAGCTGGAATAATTAATTTCCCTTTTTTTTCTACACAGGTTTCAATTACAATTTTTAGAAGTTTCTCCTCTGTATTTTCTAAGCTTTCATGTAGCCTATTTCCATAAGTAGATTCGGCTATTATGTAATCAGCTTGAGGGAATGGTATCGGATTTTTTATTATCCTATGTTTTTGTCTACCTATATCACCTGTATAGCAAACTTTATGAGTTTTTCCATTTTCTTTGATTTTTAAGTTGATGGCTCCAGCACCTAAAATATGTCCAATTACTGTAAAACACAATTCAATTTCCTCATCAATGTTTATCCATTTGTTATATGAAATACCTTTAAACTGATTCAATGCTTTTTTTGCATCTTCAATAGTATACAATGGCACTCTAGGTTCCTTATCAGAACTTCTTCTCTTATTTCTGTATGCTGCATCAGACTCTTGAATATGAGCACTATCAACGAGCATAATTTCACAAAGATCTTTTGTCGCTTCAGTACAGTAAATAGTACCTTTAAATCCTTTTTTAACTAAATAAGGGATAGCTCCAGAATGATCGATATGTGCATGAGATAAAACACAGTAATCTATATCTTCAGGATTAAAACCTAAGTCTTTATTGTGATTAGTATTTAAAGCTTCTCTACCTTGAAAAAGACCACAGTCAAGAAGAATACTTTTTCCATTTTTTGTAGTTAAAATATGTTTACTGCCAGTAACTGTCTGTGCAGCTCCTTTAAATTGAATTCTCATTAAACTTTACTTAATTAGTAAAGATAACTATTGTATAGAAGAATAATATTAATATCTTTAAAAAGTATAAGAAATCGATATGAAGTTAGATATTTTAGCAATAGGTGTTCATCCTGATGATGTTGAATTAGGGTGTTCAGGAACAATTTTAAAACATATTAAGTCAGGAAAGAAAGTTGGGATTTTAGATTTAACTAAAGGAGAGTTGGGCAGTAGAGGCAGCGGGGAGTTAAGATTAGAAGAGGCAGATAAAGCTGCAAGTATTTTAGGTGTTCTTGTTAGAAAAAATCTCGGTTTTGCTGATGGGTTTTTCAAAAATGACCAAGAACACCAGCTAGAAATCATTAAAATATTAAGGAAATACCAGCCAGATGTTATTTTGGCTAATGCTCCAAAAGATAGACACCCTGACCATGGACGAGCATCTCAATTAGTTTCTGAAGCTTGTTTTTATTCAGGTTTAGTGAAAATAGAAACTCAGTTAGAAGGAGAAAATCAAGAATTATGGAGACCAAAATCTGTTTATCATTATATTCAGGATAGATTTTTAAAACCAGATTTTGTTGTTGATGTTTCCGTACATTTAGATAAAAAAATAGAAGCAATTATGGCTTTTAGTTCTCAGTTTTACAATCCAGATTCTGATGCACCTGAAACACCAATATCTAGTAAAAAGTTTTTAGCTTTTATAAAAGCACGTATGGCAAATTTTGGAAGAGATATAAATGTAGATTATGCTGAAGGATATACAGTAGATAGGGTAATTGGAGTTGAGGATATTACCCAATTAAAATAAAAATAGCTT
>JAJCYN010000427.1 GCA_029262915.1 Flavobacteriales bacterium | reverse complement strand
TCCCATAGAGTTTAAAATATCTGTCATCCATAGTTTTTCAGATACTTTTCTTAGGGTACTTAAATAGTTAATAGATTCTTGAGTTTGATTATTCATTATACAATAAGCCATGTCTGCTGAATAAACACCATAGTTTAATTTTTGGTCGTACTTAGAATTATAGCTATCAACTTTGTCTATAGAGTTGGTTAAATCTCCAATGTAAATTAATCCTGCACTTTTAAATAATTCTGCTATTTGAAGTGGAGAAGGGAGTACGTAATCTATTTGGTCTGTAATTTCCTCAGTTATTATTTCTTCAGTTATTATTTTTTCTTCAATAGTCTCTTCATTTCCACCACAAGCGTATAAAAAAAATGTTGCAACTACTAATGCTATTAATTTGATTCTCGTTTTATGCATAATTTTAAATATTGATTTTTTGTAAATTAATGGAAATTTTATGATTAATACAACATTAAGTTTGAATTACCCCTACGTTATAAGATTTTTTGATAGGAGAATGGTTTGCAGCTTCTATTCCCATTGAAATCCATTTTCGAGTATCTATAGGATTAATGATTGCATCAGTCCATAGCCTTGCTGCTGCATAATACGGAGAGATTTGTTCGTCATACCTATTTTTAATTTTATTATAGAGTTCATCTTCTTTTTCTTTGGTAATTTTTTCTCCTTTGGCTTTTAGTGATGCGATTTCAATTTGAAGTAACGTTTTTGCAGCAGAAGTGCCACTCATCACCGCCAATTGAGCAGAAGGCCAAGCGACTATCAATCTTGGATCATAAGCTTTACCACACATTGCATAATTGCCAGCACCGTAAGAATTACCAATAATTATGGTGAATTTTGGAACTACAGAATTAGATTGGGCACTCACCATTTTAGCACCATCTTTAATTATACCTCCATGTTCTGAACGAGAACCAACCATAAAACCACTTACATCTTGTAGAAAGACCAAAGGGATTTTCTTTTGATTACAGTTCATTATAAATCGTGCAGCTTTATCAGCAGAATCAGAATAAAATACTCCGCCAAACTGCATTTCACCAGTTTTGGATTTCACCACTTTTCGTTGATTAGCTACAATACCAACAGACCAGCCGTCTATTCTAGCATAACCGCAAACAATTGTTTTTCCATAAGTAGCCTTATATTCTTCAAATTCAGAGCCGTCTACTAATCGGTTAATAATATCTTTAATTTCGTATTGTTTTTCTCTTGTATCAGGCAGAATTCCGTAAAGTTCTTCTATTTTTTGTTTTGGTGCATTTGATTTAATTCGATTAAAACCAGCTTTTTCATAATCGCCAATTTTACTCATCATTTTTTTGATCTTATCCAAACAATCATTGTCATCAGCACATTTGTAATCTGTTACACCAGAAATTTCACAATGGGTGGTTGCTCCACCGAGTGTTTCGTTATCTATGTCTTCTCCAATAGCTGCTTTAACTAAATAAGAACCTGCTAAAAAGATAGAGCCCGTTTTATCCACAATTAAAGATTCATCACTCATAATTGGTAAATAGGCTCCACCAGCAACACAACTTCCCATTATAGCAGCTATTTGCGTAATCCCCATTGAAGACATAATTGCATTATTTCTGAAAATTCTACCAAAGTGTTCTTTATCAGGAAATATTTCGTCTTGCATTGGCAAGAAAACTCCTGCACTATCAACTAAATAAATAATTGGCAATTTATTTTCTATAGCAATTTCTTGAAATCGTAAATTTTTCTTTCCAGTTATTGGAAACCAAGCACCTGCTTTTACAGTTGCATCATTAGCAACAACTAAACATTGTTTTTTGCTAACATAGCCAATCATTCCAACCACACCTCCAGATGGGCATCCTCCATATTCTTGGTACATTTCTTCTCCTGCAAAAGCACCAATTTCTATTCTGTTACTACCCTTATCTAGTAAGTATTCAATTCGTTCTCTTGCAGTTAGCTTACCTTTACTATGGTGCTTTTCAATTCGTTTTTTTCCTCCACCTAAGTAAACTTCATCTAATTTCCTGTTTAAGTCAGTAACTAATAATTTGTTTACATCTTCATTTTTATTGAAGCTTAAATCTTCTTTTTTTGCCATAGCTTACTTTTTCGAAAACCAAAGGTAAATAAAAGAACTAAAACAATTATATTTATGGAATTCTATGATTTTTACATCTAAAAATTGCACTTATTTGCATCCTATGATTAAATATTATTTATTTTTAATAGTTTTTTTATTTACTTTCCTTTTGGCTGATGCTCAAGAGAATATTACTATTTTGGGTAAGGTCACGGAAACTGAAACAGGACAAGCTGTTGAAAATGTTCATATAAAAGTAAATCAAAGAAACATTGTAACTAAATCAGATATACAAGGAAATTATCATATTGTTCTTCGCAAAAAGAAGAGAATAACATTGGTTTTCTCACACATTAGCTATGAAATCAATTATGAGCCAATTAACACTCAAAAAGATACCATAATCTTAAACATTATTTTAAAAAAGAAAGTTGAGAGTTTACCAATATTTGACGTTGGTGAAGAAGGTAAACCAGAAATTGTTTTTAAAAGTGCAAAAATTAACATTGCTGACTATGAATTTTATGAAGATAAGTTTTTGTTTTTAGTTTACGGTAAACGATTAAATAAAGACAGTGAAATTTATTTGGTTGACGAAAATGAAACTATTATTTCAAAACATTTTGTGCCTGGTGAACCGGTAGAATTATATACTGATTATTTAGGAAATGTAAATCTGATTTGTAAAAGAGCTATATATAGGGTAGGAATACAAAATGACAAAGTTTCCATTTATGAATTACCTATGGATGATTTTAATCAATTAATAAAACCAATAGTTGATACGTTGGAGAGCACGCTTCTTTTTTCTGATTTTTTACGACAGTTTCCTAGATTCAAATATTATGCTTTTAATCCAGAAGATACTTCAGTATCAGTAATCAAAGAGGTAGTACATAAAGATATGGATTGGAAATATAATTTCGAATATCATTTTTTAAATAATGCTGATAAACAATTTGCAAAACGGATGGCAAAACGTTTAAAAGGGTATGATAAATATGATGTAGCCGCTTCAATGACTGGTTTTGCAAATGGGTTTTTATATGAAACCGTTTATGCCCCAATGTTTGTAATCAATGATACAATAAACATATTCGATCATTCTGAAAGTAAAATTTGGAAATTTGTAGATGATACGGTTGAGGCTGGGGAGGTTTCATTTGATTATCATAAACCTAAAAAGAAAAGTTCTTGGAAACGCCAATTGATTATGGATGAGGTAAATGGGAAAATTTACGCAGTGTTCCTTAAAAATGGCTATTATTATTTAAAACAAATTGAAGCGAGTACTGGTAAAATTGTTGCGGAAAAAAAGTTAACCTTTCAGTTTGTATTTAAATTAAAAATTAAAGAAGGATACATTTATTATACTTACAAGCCGAGACAAACATTGCAGAAGAAGTTCTTGTATAAGGAAGCTTTTTAGACGAAAGCTTTCGGATAAATGAAATATTTTTTTGTACCAATTCCTTGAATAGTCTCATTCCAACTATCAATTTCTAATTCAATTTTTACAATGCTACAAGTTGGCATATTACTTATAAAATCATTAGTTAAATAGTTAGATAAGTTAGTTATACTTGGGTTGTGGCCAATAATGGCTATTGCTGTTTTTTCATTGGGGAGTGAATTAATAAGATGAGTTAAATCATTGAGAGATGCTTCGTATATAGAAGCATCATATAAACAAGAGGTTGATTTTGAGATTAGTTCTGCTGTAGTTTTAGTTCTTTGAGCTGGGCTACAGACAATTAGGTCAGGATTAAAACTTAATTCATTTAATTTTTTAGCCATAAAAGGTGCATCTCTCAATCCTCTCTTATTTAAAGGGCGTTCAGAATCTGTTAAAGCCGGATTTTTCCAATCAGATTTTGCGTGTCGTATTAGATAAAGTGTCTTCATTTTTCGATTAAACTACAAAAAACTTCGATTAAATTTGTTTTTGTCGATAAAAGTTGTATATTTGTAGACGAAATTAGTTATTTAATAGATATGATAGTATTATTTATAATTATAGTTGCACTAATAGGAGCTGTACTTTTTCTAAGAGGAGAGGGTGCTGGTTATGGAAAAGGCAATACTATCAATAATGAGAAAAAAAGAGTTAATGTTTCTGATAGAAACTTTTTTTTGTAAGTAAGAATATCCCTTAATACCATAGATAAGTTTTATGTTAACGAAAGCCCCCTGAAGATTTCTTCAGGGGGCTTTCACCTATCTAAACTAACTATAAAACTATTTTATTTTCACTAAGATTAAATTCATCTGCTCTATTTCTGTTAAAAGTCTTAGGTAATTATTCATTTTACCTTCTAACATCGTTCGTTTTGCTTTTAACTTTAATTCTAAATATCTTTTTCTAAGTTCTAACATTATCACTTTTTTTAATTTGAAGAAGTATAGTCAATTTACGTGCCAACTTTATTTAAATTGTCGTCAAACCGTTAAAAAAAGTTAAAAGGAATGACAGCATAATAATTTTCAATAGATTTCGTATCTTTACTATTAATTATGATTAGAAAGTTTGCATATATTTTTGTTCTTCTCTTTGCTTCAACCTGTGTTTTTGCTCAGACGGAAGTAGATGGGAGTGATGAATATGTGTTAGAAGAAGATGATTATGTATTGCATTTTGATTCATTAGAAGTGAAGGACAAAATGCATTATAGCTTTGAAGTTGGAGCTGGTTTTGGCCATTCTAATACCTATGGGAATTACTTTAGCACTTACTATAAGCCAATGGTAAGTTATGATGTGTCACCAAAGTTTTCTTTAATTGGTGGTATTACTTATGTTAATAGTTCTGTTAATAATATTCCAGTTGTAACAGAAAGTAATTACCAACTTTTTTCAGGTAACATTTCTCAGTATTATGCTTTTGTTGGAGGTCAATATAAATTAACTGATAAACTGACGGTTGGTGGATCTGTATTTTATGATTTCACCTCATATAACGCTTTTGATGGTACAGCTCTTAACGCAGGGTCTGGGATTGATAATATTGGTTATACGGCTAATTTTCGATATAAAGCTGCAAAGGGGTTGACTATTTCTGGAGAAATACGGATGAACGATAAGAATCCTTACGATCAGTATTCAGGTCGCTCCACAAGCAGTTTCTTTGGAACTAGTAATACTTTTTTTGGTAGATAGCCTTCCTAATCTTTTTCAAAATCTAAGCTTATAGAATTCACACAATACCTTAAACCGCTATCTGTTGGTCCATCATTAAAAACATGCCCTAAATGGGAATCGCAATTGGCGCAAACAACTTCTGTTCGAATCATTCCGTGCGTTTTATCTAAAACTTCTTTGATTTTTCCTTTGGCAATTTCATTGTCAAAGCTTGGCCAACCGCAATGAGTATCAAATTTAGATGCCGAAGAAAATAATTCCTCTCCACAACCTTTACATTTGTATATTCCATTATCATTATGGATATAATATTTTCCTCTATAAGGCACTTCGGTTCCTTTTTTTCGCATTACCTTATATTCTTCTTCTGAAAGTTCTTTTTTCCAATCTTTCATTTTATATTTAATCTTAGTTTTGATTTTTAAAATTAAGGAATATGTTAACACTACTTTCTCCAGCTAAAAAATTAAATGAAGAAAAGCAATTAGTAGATAATTGTTCTTCTCCAATTTTTACAGAAGATTCGGAAAAGTTAATTAATTCGTTGAGAAAGTACAATCCTAAAAAGTTGAGTAAGCTGATGGGCATTAGTCCTGCTTTGTCCGATTTGAATGTTCAACGTTACGCTAACTGGAATATCAATCATGAGAAAGATGTAAATCCAGCTGTATTAACTTTTAACGGGGAAGTTTATGCTGGATTGAATGCGGTTTCCTTTTCAAAAAAAGAAAAGGATTATGCACAAGATAACCTGAGAATATTGTCAGGTTTGTACGCTTTATTAAAGCCTTATGATTTAATTCATCCTTATCGATTAGAGATGGGGACAAAACTTAAAGTTGGACGTAAGAACAACTTATATGAGTTCTGGGGAGACAAAATAGTGAATGAGATTAATGGTGTAGTTGCAAACCAAAAAGAAAAAGTGTTAGTCAATTTGGCGTCTAACGAATACTTTAAATCAGTAAACAAGAAAAAACTAGAGGCAACAGTTATAACTCCAGTCTTTAAAGATTTTAATAATGGAAAGTATAAAACGGTTATGGTTTATGCGAAAAAAGCCAGAGGAATGATGGCTTCATATATTATTAAAAACAAAATAGACAAGGTTAATGATTTGATTGGATTTAACACTGTTGGATACTGTTACAATGCAGCTGCTTCAACAGATATAGAAAAAGTATTTTATAGAGGATAAATGAAAGAGATAGGACAAACATTAGAATTAGAAGCATTAAAAGATACTCCTCAAGGTATTTATTTAATTACTGATGAGGAACAAGAAATTTTATTACCCAACAAATATGTCCCTTCAGATTTGAAGATAGGAGATAAGATTGAAGTATTCATTTATACGGATTCTGAAGATAGACCAATTGCTACTACACTTGAACCTAAAGTGAAATTAAATCAATGTGCTTTCCTTAAAGCTGTTGATGTAAATCAGTATGGTGCTTTTTTCGATTGGGGAATGGAAAAAGACTTATTGGTTCCTTTTTCTGATCAGTATATAAGAGTTAACGGTGGAAAAACTTATTTGATTTATTTGTATAAAGATGAGGTAACTAACCGTATGGTAGGAACTACCAAAATGGGACGATTTATTAGGAAAAATAAATTAGAAATTAAGACAGGTGACAAAGTTGATTTATTAGTAAGTGGTGAAACGGAGATAGGATACAAGGTTATCGTAAATAATAAACACTATGGAATGGTGTTTAAAAACGAAGTTTTTAAACAAATTAAAATTGGAGATAAGCTTATGGGGTATCTACAGCGAGTTAGAAAAGATGATAAGTTAGATATTACCTTAAACAGTTCAAGTTTGTCTGATGTAGAGGTGTTGGCTAATAAAGTTTATGAACGTTTACTAAAGGAGGGTGGCAAACTTAATTTCTCAGATAAAAGTGCACCAGAGTTAATTTATAAGGAGTTTCAGGTAAGTAAAAAAGCGTTTAGAAGAGCGGTTGGATTACTTTACAAAGAGCGTAAAATAATAATAACTCCCGAAAAAATTACCTTAGTTGATTAAGAATTCTTTTTTTCAAATCCAGCAACTATTTCATCTAATGATTTTCCTTGTAACTCTATAGAAGCTTTTGCACTTTCTACAAAAGGATGATCGGGGTATTTATCAATAAATTCTTGATAAGTAGTTTTAGCCAATTCATCTTCTTTGAGCATATCACCTATAATCATTGCCTTATAGAATAGAGAAAGTGGAGCTTTTTCGTGTTTGTCATCACGCTCTAATAAATCATTAAAATGCTTAATGGCGATGTGTGGTTTGTTTAATGCTTTGGCTAATTCACCAGCTTTAAATTGGTAATCTTTAGAGTTCGATTCAAAGCTATGGAACTTAATGTATTCTTCGTAAGCAGCTAACAAATTATTAGCACTTTCTGAATTAAAATTTAAGCTATCAGAAAATAGAATTGCACTGTGTTTATCAATCTCAGCCACACGTTCTTCAAATGTATCAATTGGATCAATTACTGCTTCACCTTCTTCAACTTTAATTTCTGAATCTCCAGAACAGCCTACTAATATTGAACAAGGAATAATTATATAAAATATTTTTTTCATAGTTTTTAATGTTTTGCCTTTACTAGTGGAAATTTCATTCTATACTTAACTTTAATGTTTCCTTTAGCAATGTCGTTTAACTTTCCTTTAATTAACCGTTTTCTTAGTGGATTTATTTTATCTGTAAACAGAGTTTGTTCAATATGATCGTACTCATGTTGAACAATCCTCGCACCAATTCCATCTAGGGTTTCTTCTATTAACTCAAATTTTTCATTGTAATATTCGATGGTTACATTTGGTTGCCTGCTTACATCTTCTCTAATACCAGGAATACTTAAACAACCTTCTTCGAATTTCCATGCTACACCGGATTCTTCTACAATTATCGGATTTATAAAAACTCGTTTAAAATTTTCCAATTCCGGATGTTCATCATCTTCGTTAAAACCAGAAGCATCAACAATAAACAGACGAATGGCTCTGTTTATCTGAGGAGCAGCTAACCCAACACCTTTTGCTGCATACATTGTTTCGAACATATCCTCAATCAGTAAATCCAGATCTGGATAGTCTTTTTCTATCTCTTCAGTTTCTTTTCGTAAAACTGCAGTACCGTATGCTACAATTGGTAAAATCATAATGTAAAAGTAATATTATTTTTTGTTCCTTTGCTACACAAAATATATGTTCGGTTTAGAATATTTGATTAACGGTTGTATGAGGTATTTTTTGGTTGTAATAATTGCTTTTATGTTAGTTGGATGTGGAGAACCAGTTTCCGTAAAACAAAAAATGGTTGTTGAAGGTTTTGCACAAGGAACAACTTACAATGTTAGCTACATTAGTGTTGATGGCGTTAGCCATCAGAGAGCAATAGATTCTTTGTTGATTGAGATTGATAATTCTATGTCAACTTACAATAAAAACTCTCTTATATCTAGATGGAATAAAAGCGAGTACGGTGTTAATTTTAATAATGATTTAAATTTTACTCGTGTTTTTAATGATTCACGACAAATTTATGAATTGACAGAGGGAGCTTTTGATCCAACTGTGGCACCTTTGGTAAATGCTTGGGGATTTGGTTTTGAAAATTCTGAAGAAATAGATAGCTCAAAAATTCAAGAAATTTTAAAATATGTTGGATTTGAGCAAAATGTTATTAGCACCATAGATGAAACTCATAAATTGTCATCAAAAGTAATGTTAGACTTTAATGCTATAGCTCAGGGTTACACTGTAGATGTGTTGGGAAGCTTATTAGAAAAAAGAGGTATTAAAGATTATTTGGTTGAAGTAGGAGGAGAGTTAAAAGCAAAAGGATTAAACATAAATGATACCTTATGGAGAATAGGTATAGATAGACCTTTGCCAAATTTAAAAGAAAGAGAGATAGAGGCTATTATTAATTTAGATAACAAAGCATTAGCTACTTCTGGTAATTATAGAAAATTTTATGAAAAGAATGGTTTGAAATATTCACATACGATAAACCCTAAAACAGGTTATCCAGTAGAACATAACTTACTTAGTGCTACTGTGGTATCTACTGAATGTGGCTTTTCAGATGCAATTGCTACTGCATTTATGGTAATGGGATTAGAAAAAAGTAAAGAATTTTTAAATAAGCAAGTAAATATAGAAGCATTATTAATTTATAGTGATGAAAATGGTGAATTACAGGCTTTTATCACTGATGGACTTAAAGATTTTATTGAGTTAAATCCGGATAAAAAATAGATGTATTGGTTATTTTTGTCGTTGAACTTGTTTTTTAAAGAATAAATAAGAAGATTTGTAAGTGAATAAGTTAAAAAAAAATAAAAACGAAAGAAGATGGAAGGAACAGAAAACAAAGAGAACAATGACAACAGGAGAGATGAAGTATTTTCTAAA
>JAJCYN010000426.1 GCA_029262915.1 Flavobacteriales bacterium | reverse complement strand
TAAAGATTCCCTTAGTTGGATTCGGATAGTTACTGACTTTAGATATAGTGATTTCGTTGATACTTGTAACGGTTACATTTCTATAAGCTTTTGCAGTCTTTTGATTGGATGAATCCAATCCTGCAATGAGCACATCTTGATCGTTATCTCCATCTATATCTGAAAAAGCAATTGAACCGCCACCTTGGACCCCAATAAAAGGTATTCCCATTATTTCGGTAAAATTTCCTAAACCATCATTGCTGTACAATATTGCAACAGCTTGTGAACCAGTAGGGGATGAATTAGATCCCGTAATGAGTACATCTTGATCGTTATCTCCATCTACATCAGCAAAAGCAACAGACTTGCTGTTCCAAACTCCAATAAATGGTGTTCCTATTACTTCGGTAAAATTTCCCGAACCATCGTTCACATATAATTTTGAAATGCTTTGAGCATTGGAAGGAATTAGTCCTGTAATAAGTACATCCTGATCGTTATCCCCGTCTATATCGGCAAAAGAGATTGAACCACCATGAACCAAATCAAAAGGTGTTCCTATTACTTCGGTAAAAATTCCCGAACCATTATTGGTGTATAATTTTGAAATGTCTTGACCACCAGACGAATTTCGTCCTGTAATGAGCACATCTTGGTCGTTGTCTCCATCTATATCGGCAAAAGCAACTGAACTGAACTGAACTCCATCAAAAGGTGTTCCTATTACTTCGGTAAAATTTCCCGAACCATTATTGGTGTATAATTTTGAAATGTCTTGACCAGACAAATTAGATCCCGTAATGAGCACATCCTGATCGTTGTCTCCATCTATATCTGCAAAAGCAAGGGCACTAGTGTTAACTGGGTCAAAGGTTCCTATTATTGTGGTAAATACTCCCGTACCATCATTAGTATACAGTTTAGCAGTTTTTGATGAGTTGCTTCCACCTGTAATAAGCACATCTTGATCGTTATCTCCATCTACATCGGCAAAAGCATGGGCTCCCTGATGTGCTCCGTCAAATGGAGTTCCTATTACTTCGGTGAAATTTCCCAAACCATCATTGGTGTACAATTTTGAAGTACTTTGACTGGATGAATCCATTCCTGTAATGAGCACATCCTGATCGTTATCTCCATCTATATCAGCAAAAGCAATGGAACTCTGCCATACTGGCTCAAAAGAAGTACCAGTTATTTCTGTGAAATTAATTTGTGCTTGAGCAGGAGTATAAAAGATAGGAGTTAAACAAATAGTATAAAGTACTATTTTTATACCTTTTCTTAATTGCAGTATTAGGTTTTTCATATATCGTTTTTTTGATGTTTATCTAACTAGAATAGCTTCTTTCTATCAAATATAAGTATTTCAAAATCAAATTAATCTTTCTTCTAACCAATCTTTTTTTGCGATGAGCGGACAGTAACTTACAAAGTTACTAAGTACACGAACTACACCATCAATTTTTCCTGGAGCTTTTTTCACCTAAAGAAGACGCATACGACATAGATATAGCTTTAGAATTTTGTGTAGAAGACTATACTGAAGCTATGGTGGAATTGTCAATATACCAGATATTTCTTTTAAATTCGGTTATTTACCCTCTATATAAGTGTTTAACTCCTCAATAGTTGATTCAAAATCAAATACATCGTTTACTTTGTAGTAGTTTCCTAAATCATAAGTATGTCCATAAGCAAATTTAGCATATTCTAATCTGGTAGCCTCAAAATCAAACAATTGTATAATTTGTTTTGCCTGGTCAGAAGTTAAACAATTGCTTTTTGTTATTTGTTTGGCTAGTGTTAGTTTACTGTCGGAAAACGACTTAGATGAAATGGATTGCTTTGCGGAGTTAAAATCTGTATTGCTCATTGGGTACGGGCAACCTATAGGACCTCCATATCCAGGCATAACATAATGGCTTTGTGTTGGAGCAGTTGTTCCTCCGCTATGAGAAGTACTCGTAGTGGTTGTTTCAGAATAAGTTGTAGTCGTAGTACTAGTTCCTGTAGTGGCTCCACCATCATTAACACTAATATTTACATTCATTCCTACATTACCAACATTTACACCCATAGATACATTTTCATGTTCATGTCCAGTATTGGTAGTAGTAGAAGTGGAAACAGTTTGAGTAACAGTTTGGGTTGGTGGTGTAGTTGAATATACAATAACCGTTTGTGTAGGTGCAGGTTTTGGTGCTTGTGCAATTGGTACAAAACTCATGGCACGCATTACATAATGTCCTTTTTTATGTTTTTTAATGTTGTAAGTATATTCTGTACTTTGTTCCACCATATAAATACTTTTATCAACACTTGCATACTGATTGTCTTCAAAATTGATGGTTACTTTGTATTTTCCTTCAAAATTTAAATCGGTAACTTTTACATTGGTTTCATAATCTAAATTTTGTAATACTCCATTTAATATTACTTGAAATTTTTGGCCATCTTGGCTAAAAAATATGGCGTTACATTTTTGTGCGTTTAACGAATAAAAAGTAAATGCTGTAAATAAAAATAGGATAGTTTTTTTCATGTTTTCTTTTTTAAGTTTTTCTTGACTTTACAATTTATATGCCAATTTCTTTTTTTAATTCTTCTAGGCTATTTTCAAAATCAAAAACATCAGTTAATTTGCCAATGTTATCAATGTCAAAAATAAACGAGGCTACAAACATAGCAAAATCTAATTTAGTTTCTTCGAATTCAAAAAGAGTTAGAATTTCTATGGTTTGGTCCATCGTAAAACATACAGAATCTATTTCTTGTACTTGTTCTTTAGCAGCTTCTAATTTGCTTTCTTCTAAATTTTGAGCATTTATCACACCTTTTAATTTTGATATTTCTTCTAATTTTACTGGCCAAGGACAACCAATTTTCCCGTCATAATTATCCATTTTATAGTAGGTTTCAAAAGGAACAGCATAGGACGTATCTTTTTTCTGAATGGTGTCTTTTACTATTGTATCAATAGGTAATTTATTATTGATAATATAATTAACAGTTAATTGATTCTCTATTTTAGAATAGGAGGCTGCTGGAACAATTTTTTTAAGCGTAATGGCTTTTTTAGTGATATTGTAGATGTGAGCTAATCCATCATCAACAAGATAAATGTTCTTTTGTACAAAAACAGTATCGTGTTTAAAATTTATTTTGACATTGTAAGGTCTGTTACCCGTTAATTTTTTTATGCTAATGTTGTTGCTGTAGTTTTCATGTTGTTTAACGTGATTAATACTTACCTGAAAAGTTTTATTGTTGGTATTTTGAAAAACAGCGGTAGCAGTTTGTGCTGAGAATACACTTGTAAATAAGATTAAAAATATGAATAAGACTTGCCTCATTTATTAGCCAAACATTTCATCAAAACTAAACGTATCTTTTAAACGCACCCCTTTCTTGGTATGTTGTAAAGTACAACATTCATTTACTGAGTCATGTTCAAAAAAGAGTACATATTCCTTGTCAGCAGCTTCGTTTAAAAATTTTCCTTTTTCGTCCATGGTCAATAAGGGTCGTGTATCATAACCCATTA
>JAJCYN010000425.1 GCA_029262915.1 Flavobacteriales bacterium | reverse complement strand
ATTTTGTTTGATGTATAACTCTCCGATGTTTTGGTAATTTATGCTAACGCTATAATAATCATTGACATTTTTTTTAATTCGAATAACATTTGTAAATAAATCTAGGGCCTTTTTTGTTTCACCGATATCACGATAGTACATGGCCATATTTCCCATAGTTGTTGCAGCACCAATGGAATCGCCAATGGCCAATTTAATCCTAAGCCCATCTCCCCAGTACGCCATACCTGTATCGTATTTTGATTTTATCATATAAACAATTCCAATATTATTGTAACTGCCTGCGATGGCTCCCGAATCTTTTTTCTCTTCTCTAATTTTCAAAGATTTTCTATAAAAAACAAGAGCTTCATCTAATTTATCACTCACACGATAAATATTTCCTATAAGATTATAATTGCTCGAAAGTGATTTTTCATCATTCAATTGTTCGCACAACTTGCAAGCTTCAAAAGTGTATTTTAATGCTTCAGAATAGTTAGATAACCGTTGATGGGCATCTCCTAAAATGCTTAAAAAATCTGATTTATCTTGAAGATTTTTTGTTTTTTCACATAACCTCAATGCATAATTTGAATAGTAAACAACCGTATCAGGATTGGTGTATAATAATTTATAAGAAGCTTTTTTTAGAACTTCTAGTTTTGTTTCAACATTTTCGTCTGAATTTAGTGTTTTATATAAACTGTCTAATAAAGTTTGACTTTGAATTTTCCCATTGGAACAGAAAAATACCAGCAAACTAATAAATAGTATTTTAAAACTTAGCTTCAAATTAAAGTGCTTTTTTTAGTATTTCTCCAAAGTGATAAATATCTTGAAACGAGTTATATAAAGGAACTGGAGCCATACGAATAACATTTGGTTCTCTCCAATCCGAAATTACTCCTTCTTCCGTTAATTGGTTGAATAAGTCTTTTCCATAGCCATGAGCTATTACAGAAACCTGACAACCTCTTTCTTTCCAATTTCTAGGGGTAATAATTTCTAATGATTTATCTGGCTTGGTTAATGATGCACTAATGTCATCAATGATAAACTCCAAATACCCCGAAAGTAATCGTTGTTTTTGGAGAAGTTTATCCATTCCCACTTCATCAAAAATATCGATTGCCGCCTTATGAGCAGCCATACTTAGGACTGGAGCATTACTCATTTGCCAGGCTTCGGCAGATTTTATAGGGTTAAAACCTTTTTCCATCAGAAAACGGGTTTCTTTTTCTTGTCCCCACCAACCTGCAAAACGAGGTAGTTCGGTATTGTTGCAATGTTTTTCATTGATAAAAACTCCGGCAACTCCGCCAGGACCAGAGTTCAAATATTTGTATGAACACCAACAAGCAAAATCTACATCCCACTCGTGTAATTTTAACTCAATATTTCCAACACCATGTGCCAAATCAAAACCACAATTAGCCCCAACTTTATGTGCTGCTGAGGTAATGGCTTCCATATTGAAAACTTGTCCAGTAAAATAATTAACTCCACCTATCATAACGCAGGCTAAACTGTCTCCAGCTTCTTCAATGGCAGCAATTATATCATCATTATTAATTAGTTGTTCTCCTTCTCTGGGAGCTACTTCAACTATCGCCTCTTTTGGATTAAAACCCGAAGATTTTACTTGCATTTCCAGCGCATATTGATCCGAAGGAAATGCTTTTGCCTCACAAATGATTTTATATCGTTTTGCTGTTGGTCTATAAAATGAAACCAATAGTAAGTTTAAATTAACCGTTAGGTTATTCATTACTACTACTTCTTTTGGTTGAGCACCAACTATTCTTGAAATGGGTTCTGCGAACATTTCATGGTAAGCGAACCAAGGATTTTTTGAGTGGAAATGACCCTCAACGCCCCATTTAGCCCAATCTTGTAATTCTGTATTTATATAATCGATTGTTGACTTAGGTTGTAATCCAAGGGAATTTCCGGTAAAATAAATGGTTTCTTTCTTATCAATTACTGGAATATGAAATTTATTTCTATACGTCTTTAATTCATCTTGCTCATCTAGGTTTAGAGCAAACTCCAGAGTATTTTTGTAAGTCATTTATCGCTTTTTAAGGAATGTAAATATACGTAACAAAGTCAGAAAGTTACAAGGTTTGGGAGCTCTAAGTTGGGGTTATATATCCAGTTTTAATTGTTCTGGTAATAATTTAAAGGACATACGGTGAATATTAGTTGTTCCAATTTTTTTTATAGCGCTTCTATGTTCTTTTGTTGGATAGCCTTTGTTTTTATTCCAAGCATATTCTGGGTGTTTTTGATGAGCTACAAGCATAAAGTCATCTCTATAAGTTTTAGCCAAAATAGAGGCAGCTGCAATGGATAAGAATTTGGCATCGCCTTTTACAATACACTTATGAGGAATATTGGTATAGGGATTGAATCGGTTTCCATCAATTAATAATAATTCTGGTTTCGTTTTTAACTGATCTAAAGCTCGGTGCATAGCTAAGAAAGAAGCATTCAAAATATTTATTTCGTCAATTTCTATATTATCGACTATTCCTACCCCAAAAGCAATTGCTTCCTTTTCTATTTCTATTCTCAATAACTCTCTTTTTTTTTCTGAAATTTGTTTGGAATCGTTCAGGATTTTATTTTGGTAATCTTTTGGTAAGATAACTGCAGCAGCATAAACGGGACCAGCTAAACAACCTCTTCCAGCTTCGTCACAACCTGCTTCGACTAGAATTTTCTGGAAATAACTTCTAAGCATCTATCGTTTTTAAAATAGAGTCCCAAAGGAGGTCCGCTGTTTTTTCCCAACTAAATTTTTTGGCTTGGATTTTACCTTTTTCAATTAGTGTTTTTCTTAGGTCTTTATCTGAACAAATTTTTTCCATTGCTCGAGCGATTTCATTTACGGAAAATGGGTCAACTAGAATTCCAGCATCTTCAACTACTTCTGGCATTGAGGTTACATTAGAAGTAATTACAGGTATACCAGAACTCATTGCTTCAACTAAAGGAATACCAAATCCTTCAAAAAATGGAACATAAGTTAGGGCATAAGCTGAAGCTGTAATTTCGTACAATTCTTGCTCACTTACTCTTCCTGTGAAAATAATGTCGTTCTTAAATTGGAGTTGTTTGTAGGTATTCTCAATTTCTTTGGTCCACCACATCCTTTTACCAACAACAAGTAAGTTAACATCAGAATTTGTTTGTGATTTAAACTGATCAAATGCCTTAAAAAGGTTGATTAAATTTTTTCGAGGATGTAAGGACCCTACAAATAAAAAGAAAGGTTTCCCTTCTGAGCACTTAGTTTGAATGCGTAATTTTTCTTCTTCAGCGATGGGTTTGAAATCCTCATTGGAACCATTGTAAATTACATCAATTTTAGCCTCATTAATTTTGTACGTGTCAATAATATCTTGTTTCGAGAATTCAGAAACGGTAGCAATTCTATTCGCCTTATTGGCAAATTTCGGGAAGTATTTGCAGTAAAATTTCCTTAGTGCGAAAGGTAAATGCTCTGGATGATGTTCAAAGTTTAAATCATGAATGATGCTGAGCGTTTTGGTTCTTGTTTTTAACGGAATCATCCCATCTGTACCAATAAAAATATCTGCATTAATTCGCTTCAATAATTTATTTAAAGTGTACTGGTACCAAATTTTATATAAAACTGGATGCCTCGCTTGTGGTCCAATAACTTTTACTGTAATATTTTCAGAAAAAACGAAATCAGGATGAGGGGTTCGATCAAAAATAAAAACAAACTCTGTTGTTGAGTTTTTGTCAACAATTCGTTTAAATGATTCAAAGATGGATACACCAATCCCATCCATTTGGTCTTTTAAAAGTAATCGAGTATTTACAGCAATTTTCAAAGGCTAATTTTACCGCGAATGTAATAATATTGGATAAGATAAGTTATTTTTGTTCCAAATCAATTCTTAGTGCAAAGAAAATTCATAACCAATTTAGTGTTACTATTATTTCTTAATTTTTTAATTAAGCCGTTTTGGATATTTGGAATTGATCGTACGGTTCAGAATACGGTTTCGGCAGATGAGTACGGGGTTTATTTTGTTCTGTTTAATTTTTCAATGCTGTTTAATATTCTACTTGATTTTGGAATTAATGTTTACAATACCAGAAATATTGCTCAGCATAAACAATTGCTCGCTAAATATTTTTCAGGAATAGTAGTGTTCAAGTTCTTGCTAGCAGTAGTTTATTTTCTAGTAACCTTTATTGTTGGTTATATAGCGGGATATGATGGTGTTCGATTTAAGATGCTATTGTTTTTATCAATAAATCAGTTTTTAATTTCTTTCATTCAGTATTTGCGATCTAATATAGCTGGATTGCAGTTGTTTACTCTCGATAATGTGTTGTCAGTATTGGATAAGACCTTAATGATAGGGTTTTGTGCGATTCTATTATGGGACAATGTTTTTGATGTTCAATTTCAACTAATGCACTTTGTTTATGCACAGACTTTAGCTTATTCTATTACGCTAATTATTGTGTTCGGAATTGTTTTAGTAAAATCCAAACAATTTAAGTTTAAGCTAAAAAAATCATTTTCAATTTTAATATTAAAGCAAACCTACCCTTATGCCTTATTAGTCATTGCAATGATGTTTTATTATCGATTAGATGCGATTATGTTAGACATGATGCTGGATGATGGAGAACATCAAGCAGCAATTTATGCTCAATCATATCGATTGATGGATGCATTTATTCAAATTCCAATATTGTTTGCTGGGTTGTTACTACCAATGTTTGCTTTTAGAATTAAACAGAAAAAAAGTATCAATGAGTTATTAAAACTTTCTTTTGAATTTATTTTTGTGATTTCAGTAACAGTAGCGTTAGTTATATCCTTTTATTCAAGTGAAATAATCCAATTACTGTATCATTCAGATATTGATAGTGCTTCTAATGTTCTTCAAATATTAATTTTTGGATTTATTTCTATTGCAATGACAAATATTTTCGGAACCGTCTTAACCGCTAATGGGAATATGAAAAAATTAAATATAATAGCCATTGGAGGAGTCTTAATTAATCTGGTGCTTAACTTATTTTTTATACCAAGCTGGGGAGCTTATGGAGCTGCGTTTGCTAGTATCATAACTCATTTTATTGTTGTTATATTTCAAATATTAATTGTAGTAAAATTGCTTAAACTGAACTATAATTTGAAGTATTTACTTAGTCTATTGACCTTTGTTGTGTTTCTAATTGCTGTAATTATAGGGTTGGAGCACATTAAGGAACCAATACTCAGAGTAGCCCTTGTTTTAATTATTTCACTAATAATGAGTATGATTTTGAAAATTATTGATTTAAAAAAACTCTATTATTTAGTTCTAAGCAGAGATTCAGAGTAACGATTTATTGAATCCTAATCCAATAGGAGCCACCATGTTGTTCAACATTTTTAGCGTTTAATTGTTCCCATATCGGATTTAATACATCTTTCAATTCTTTATCTTCACTAATGAAATAGTTGGGAAGAATGGTTTTGTACTTTTCTTTATTAGCTATTATGAAGGCAGCAAGGATATATTGTTCAGAGTACGCTCTATCACACATAAACTGTGGATAATCATAGGGTAGGTAAATGTCATGAATGTGGACAATGACTCCAGGTTTTAATTTGGGTAATAATTCAAGAAAGCAAACCGTAACATCAGAATTTGGTAAGCATCTGTGAGAGTTGTCAATAAATAGAATATCATTTTTATCCAAATTTTCAATAAAAGAGTAATCTTCTAAATTTTCTATGGGCTTTCTTATTACCGAATCCGCTAAATGGTCAATGTTTGCTCTTGGGTAAGGGTCTATTGAAGTTATCTTAGTAGCTAAGTTATTGTCAATAATGGCCTTTCTAACAATTTTTGTAGAGTTTCCTGAGCCTATTTCTATATATTTTTTTGGTTTAAGAATGCTAACGAGGCCGTAAAGACCTATTATATCAAGCCCCGGAAGAAATTTGTTATTCCAAGTTGGTTCATTTTGATTTGTTTCTTTTTCACTGGTTTTAATATTCTGAAAAACGTTGTTAAAGGTTAGAAATGAATTGAGGAGCTCTTTGTATTCTACTCTATTCTCGTTTATGATTTTGTAGATTAGTTTATTGGGCGGATTTCCATGCCCTGAACGAGGCTTAAAATTAACTTTATAATCTAAAAATATGGTCTGAAATCTTGGAGATAAGAATCTGTAAATAGACTTTAACATAAAAATAGAATTTTGATACAAACATAAGTAAAAGATAAGTTCAAATTGATATTAAGAAGGAGCAATTCAATTAAAATAGGTATTTTTGCCGTTCTTGAAAAAAGAGATAAATTAGACTTTAATTATAGCACTACTACAATGGAAACTAACGCACAGCAAAACACAGATTTAAATTCTGGAAATTTAATTGTGTTTTTTTATAAATGGAGGAAACCACTTCTGATTGTAACGATAACTGCAATATTATGTTCAGTTGTGGTGTCGTTGATTATTGAAAATAAGTATAAATCAACAGTTGTTCTTTTCCCTTCAACTACCAGTTCTATTTCAAAAGCATTATTATCTGAAGACCTTGGAAGAAACGTTGATATACTGCAGTTGGGAGAGGAGGAGGAAGCTGAGCAAATGCTACAAATTTTAAATTCTGATGAAATTAGAAATAGAATTATTGAAAAATATAACTTAAGGATTCATTATGATATTGATGAAGATGATGAGTACAAATTCACTAAACTGCAAAAAGAATATGAGGATAATGTTTCTTTTGAACGAACTAAATTTATGTCAGTTGAAATTAATGTATTAGATCATAATGCTGATACAGCAGCTGCTATTGCTAATGATATAGCAGCGTTATTAGATACAGTTAACAATAGAATGAGAAGAGAGGTGGCAATTCAAGCACTTAAAATAATTGAGGATGAACTAATTGCTGAAAAGGAATATATAAAAATACTAGAAGATTCTTTAAAAGTATTTACAAAGATGGGGATCATAGATGTTGAATTACAAGCAGAAAGACTCACTGAACAAATGGCTACAGCCATTTTGCAAGGAAAGGAGAGTGCCGCAGAAAAACTAAATAAAAAAATAGAGCTATTGGGTAACTATGCTGGTATTTTCAATGATGTTAAAAATGAAATATGGAGCGAAAAGAAAAGGTTGGTTATTCTTAGAGATAAGTATAGAGCTACAAAAGTGGATGTTGAGAAAAATCTTCAACATAAATTTATTGTTAACAATGCCTTTCCTGCAGAAAAAAAATCATATCCAATTAGATGGTTAATCGTTTTAGTGTCGACCTTTTCCTCATTTTTACTAACCCTGATCTTTTTGCTTTTCGTTGAGAGCATTAAGTCAACAAATTTTGAGTAAATAATTTGGTGGTTACCTATTAACGAGTTTAACACATTATGAATCATTTGTTAAAGTCATATTGGATTTACTTTTTTAGCTTTTTATTTATTGCTTTTAATAGTTTATTGGTTGCGTATGAATTTTATTATTTAGCGATACTTCCTTTTGTATTGGCTATTATTTTTATGGCTTTTTATAGGCTTGAGAAATTAATGTGGCTGGTCGTCTTTTTTACCCCTTTGTCATTAAATCTAGAAGAGTTAGAGATTGGAGGAGTAGGAATGTATTTACCAACGGAACCTTTAATGTTTGGAATAATGATATTGTTTTTTTTAAAATTAATTCATTCTTCATCGTACGATATGAAAATTGTATACCATCCTGTGACAATAGCGGTATTAATAAATTTATCATGGGTCTTTATAACTTCAATAACCAGCGAAATGCCAATAATTTCGTTTAAATTTTTACTAGCTAGATTGTGGTTTGTAGTTTGTTTTTATTTTTTAGCGGTGCAATTATTTAAAAATAGAGCTAACTATAAACGGTATTTTTGGGCCTATATTATTCCCTTATCGTTTGTTATTATATATACTGTAATTAGACTGGCTGGATATGGGTTTCAAGAGAAACCTGCCCATTGGGTGATGGAACCTTTCTTTAAAGATCATACTTCTTATGGAGCAGTTTTAGCAATGTACTTTCCGCTTTTATTTTTATTTATAGGAAAGAGGTACCCAGTTCACTACAAAGTGTTTAGTTACATTTTAATAGGAATTTTTTCTGTTGGTTTGGTTTTTTCATATACCAGAGCAGCTTGGGTTAGTTTAATAGCCGCATTTATTTTGTTTTTAATTTATAAGTACAGAATAAAATTTAAAATTTTGATGATGATTGGAGGATCTGCCATTTTTATTCTGGTATTAAGTTGGAGTTCAATTATTATGAATCTTGAGCGGAATAATCAAGATTCCTCGGATAATCTATCAGAACATGTTGAATCTATTTCTAATGTATCAACCGATGCATCAAACTTAGAACGTTTAAATAGATGGAATTCAGCTTGGCGAATGTTTCAAGAAAGACCATTTTTTGGATGGGGGCCTGGAACCTATGTTTTTCAATATGCACCTTTTCAATTATCCAATGAAAAAACAATAATAAGTACTAATGCTGGTGAAAACGGTAATGCTCATAGTGAATATATAGGCCCTTTGGCAGAATCAGGAATAATAGGATCATTGAGTATGATTTTGATAGTTATACTGGTTTACTATAAGGGCTCTTTACTTTACCATAAATTGCCTAAGGGGGAGCTAAAAAACGTTGTTCTAGGAACCTTACTTGGATTATTAACCTATGTAATTCATGGGGTACTCAATAACTATTTAGATACTGATAAAGCGTCCGTACCTTTTTGGGGGTTTATTGCGTTAATAGTTGCAATAGACATCTACCATCATAAAGGATTACTTGATTCGGAGACAAAGTAAGGCAATGTCATCATCGAACTCTGCTTCTTTTTTATAATCGTCTAATTTTTTTATAATGGATTGGACAATTTGTGCTGTAGAATTTTCTTTATTCTGTAGTAGAGATAATTCTAAATTTTCAATACCAAACTCCTCATTTTTTGGATTAGTTTGTTCAACAACACCATCGGTGTAACAAGCTAATATTGCACCACTAGGAATCGTCATGTTTTTTTCTGTAACAGAAGGCAGGTTTTCGAAAACACCAAGAACTGTACATCCATCAAATAGAGAATGGAACTGATGTCCCACCAAAAGCAATGGTGGATTATGTCCAGCATTTATAAATTGCAAATTGCGAGTCTTCAGGTTGTATTTTCCGATAAATGCGGTGATAAATTTTTCTCGGTTTGCATTAGCTAATATATTTTTGTTCAATTCAATTACTAGCTCAGATAAGGATGAGGTCCTTTTAATTAAAGACCTTAAGCTTGCTTGAAAATTTGACATTAATAAAGCAGCAGGAACTCCTTTTCCAGAAACATCCGCAATGCAAAATGCTACTTCATCTCTGTTTAGCTCGATAAAATCATAATAATCTCCACCTACCAAATGATGTGGACTATAATTCGCATCAACCTCAATTTCTTCATTGTTAGGAAGATTTTTTGGAAACAGCATTGTTTGCATTTCAGATGCTAATTCCATTTCTTTTTTTATAGCAATTTGGTCCAGGTTTTCTTTGTAAAGTCTTTTGTTCTCAACCGCTACAATGATAATATTGGTTAATGTTTGAATAAAAGTAAGGTGCTTTATAATCGGGCTCACTTCAATTTTTTCACCATCAAAATCTCCTAGTAATAAATAAGCTAAAGGCTCTGATTTATGAAATACGGGAACTATAACATCAAAATCAGATAATCTGCTATTGCTGGAGTTATTGAGAACAGTAATTTCATTTAAATCTAATAAATCTTTTTCTACGTCAATATTATTACAACTTGTTCCGATACACAACTCCTGCGTCCATATTTTTCCAGAATTACTATATAGAACCAGTTTCCCTATTTTCAGCTCTTCAATTAGTACATTTTTGTATATATCCGTTAGTTCTTTTTTTGATAAATTATTATTAATTCCTTTAGTAACCTCCAAAAGAGTATCTAACTTGAGTTTACCTAGCTCAAGTCTTTTTTTTATATTTTTCGATTGTGGTTTCATCGATTACAATAATCTCGCTCTAAGGTAAAAGGATTTTTTTATTAAAAAAAATAAAGAATAAAAAAACCGTCTTAGTTACTAAGACGGTTTACATATTATTAAGGTTATTTATTTAACCACCAATATTAAACATAATTCCAGCAGTTAGTGCTAGACCATCAAAATCTCCTAGAATATATTTTGCTTCACTGTAAAAGGTTAAACTAGAACCAACAGGAAGTTTTATTCCTCCTCCAATATTTAATTGTATTTCGGACCTTGAGCTATTAAATGCAGAAATTCTCATAAAGTTTAACCCTCCAAGTGGATAGAACCTTATAGCATCTTCTTCTCCAAATAAATAGTGAAAATCGGCATTGGATCCAAACAGCGTAAAGCCATCAACAATATAGTAATTAATCCCAGGCACAATTTCCATATTATCAGCTATTCCTATTGTTCCTCTAGCATTTATACCTATTTCAGAATCTCCTTCAGGGATTAAAAGAGTAAGACCACCACCAATACCATGTTGGGCAGTAGAATTTTGAGCAAAAACAATTAATAATAATAATGCTCCTATAATTTTAATTAAGCTTTTCATGTTTTTTTGTTTAGTTAATAATTTAATGATCGGTTAAGTTTTTTTAATATTATGATATTAAACTTTTACTCTTTCAGAATAATCTCCTGAAGTTGTACTTATTTTAATATGATCACCTTCATTAATAAATAGAGGTACTCTTACTTCGGTTCCCGTTTCAACGGTAGCGGGTTTAAATGCATTTGTTGCTGTATTTCCTCTCTCTCCAGGTTCAGTATATGTAACCTCTAAAACAATAGAAGCTGGCAATTCACACAATAATGGAGTTTCGTCTTCAGCATTAAATACTATCTCAGCATAATTTCCTTCTTTAAGAAATTGAGGAGCGTTGATTATATTTTCATTTATAAATGTTTGTTCATACGTTTCATCATTCATAAAATGATAACCTGAATCATCTTTATATAAAAATTGATATTTTCTTCTTTCAACCCTAACAGTTTCAATTTTATGTCCGGCAGTAAATGTATTATCAATAACTTTTCCAGTTTCTACATTTTTTAGTTTTGTTCTTACAAATGCTGGTCCTTTCCCAGGTTTCACATGCTGAAACTCCGTGATAGTATATATACCGTGGTTATACTTTATGCATAATCCATTTTTAATATCTGATGTAGTAGCCATACTATTTATTCTATTTTTAAATTGGACCTTTCATAATTCCTTTATCCGATAATTGGATAAATTCTAATACTTTTCTTTTTTCCTCACTATTAGGCAATTCTTCTTTTATTGATTTAACACCAGACCTTATACTGTTATTAAGCACGTATAGGTTACGGTAAACATCTTCAATGTTTTTTATTTGTTCATCAGAATAACCTCTTCTTCTTAACCCAACGGCATTAATTCCTGCATAGGTTATAGGTTCTCTAGCTGCTCTTACGTATGGCGGAACATTTTTTCTAACCAAGGTTCCTCCTGCAATAAAGGAATGAGCACCAATTCTTATAAATTGCTGAGTCCCAACTTTTCCTTCAATTATTACATGATCCTCTATTATATTATGGCCTGATAGACCAACGTAATTTGCTAAAATGCAATAGTTCCCAACACTACAATCATGGGCTATATGAACATACCCCATAATTAAACAGTTATTCCCCACTTTAGTTACCATTTTGTCAGTGGTACCTCTGTGAATAGTTACACATTCTCTAATTACTGTATTGTTCCCAATTTCAACAGTTGTGTTTTCGTTGTTAAATTTTAAATCTTGAGGAACAGCAGATATAACAGCACCTGGAAAAATCTTGCAATTTTCACCAATCCGAGCTCCTTCAAAAATGGTAACATTAGATCCAATCCATGTACCATCGCCAATTTCTACATTTTTATAAATAGTTGTAAAAGGTTCAATAATTACATCCTTGCCAATTTTAGCTTCAGGGTGAATGTTCGTTTGTGAAAATTTTTCCATACTTTTTTAATGAAAATTTTCGCTAAGATAATTTTTATTGAACAGCTTCGGTAATTTTTTCATTATCTTTTTCTTTTACTATTTGAGCCATTAATTCTGCTTCTACACAAACGTTGCCATTAACATAGCCCTTTCCTCCCATATGAACAATACCTCTCCTAATAGGAGATAACAACTCTAAATAAAAGATTATGGTGTCTCCGGGTATAACTTTTCTTTTGAATTTAACATTGTCAATTTTCATAAAATAAGTCATGTAGTTTTCTGGATCAGGTAAGTTTTTCAGCACTAAAATACCGCCAGCTTGAGCCATAGCTTCTACTTGTAATACACCAGGCATTACAGGGTTACCAGGGAAATGTCCCATAAACTGGGGTTCATTTTGAGTAACATTTTTGACACCAATAATATGTGAGTCGGAAACCTCCATTATTTTATCTACAAGCAAAAAAGGATAACGGTGTGGTAGTAATTTTTCAATATCATTTATATCATAAACTGGATCTTTAGTCAGGTCTACTATAGGACCTTGTTTTAAAGATTTTTTAATTTCTTGTTTGATGAGTTTTGCAAATTCAACATTTCCTTTATGTCCTGGTCTAGCAGCTAGAATATGCCCTTTTATAGGTCTTCCAACTAAAGCTAAGTCTCCAATAATATCTAATAATTTATGTCTTGCTGGTTCATTTTGAAAATGTAGCGTCAAATTATTCAATACACCCGCTTCTTCTACTTTCATATGTGGTTTCCCAAGTAAATCTGCAATTTCATCTAGTTTCTTCTGTGGTAAAGGTTTGTCAACTAAAACGATGGCATTATCCAGATCACCACCCTTAATTAATCCATTCTTCGCAAGAACTTCTAATTCTCTTAAAAAAACAAATGTTCTACATTTTGCAATTTCAGTTTCAAATTCACCCGTATGATACATGTGAGCATGCTGAGTTCCTAATACTGGTGAATTGTAATCTACCATAACAGTAATACGAAACTCATCTTGTGGAACAAGTAGTATTTCGGTATGCTTTTCAGCATCTTCATAAGTTAAATTATCAGTAACCACAAAATAATCTTTATCAAAATTTTGCTCTACTATCCCTACTTGATTTGCCGCTTCTACAAATGGGTAAGCACTTCCATCCATTATTGGGATTTCAGGACCATCAATTTGAATCAAAGCATTATCAATTTCTAGTCCATATAGTGCCGCCAAAATATGTTCTGTAGTATGAATGCTAACCCCATTTTTTTCTAGTGTAGTACTTCGTGATGTATCTACAACTAAATCAGGGTCTGCATTAATAATAGGTTCTCCTTCTACATCAATCCGTTGAAATTTAAAACCATAATTGTCATTCGCAGGATTTACCGTTAACGTAGCTTTTTGTCCTGTATGTAAGCCAATACCAATTACTGAAAACGGTGCTTTAATGGTTTTTTGTTTAGACATATTTTTATTGTTTTTCTAATTCGTTTACCCTATTTACTAAACTCGATAAGTTTTTAAAACTTGCATAGGAGCGCATATAATCTTTATAGTTAAATGCTGGAGAACCCTGTAATACCTCATTATCCTTAATGTTTTTTGAAACTCCAGACTGACCAGCAATTTTCACATTATTGCCAACAGTAACATGTCCAGTTATTCCTACTTGACCCCCTGTCATACAATTTTTACCAATTTTTGAAGAACCGGATATACCTGTTTGGCCAGCTAAAACAGTATTTTCACCAACTACAACATTATGAGCTATATGGACTAAGTTATCAGTTTTAACTCCCCTTTTAATAATTGTAGAACCCATTGTTGCTCTATCAATGCAGTTGTTAGGGCCAATTTCTACATCATCTTCAATAATTACATTTCCAATTTGAGGAATCTTGTCATAAGAATTTTCATTGTTTGGAGCAAATCCAAACCCATCAGATCCAATAACGGCTCCTGCGTGGAGAATACAATCTTTCCCTATTTCGCAACCATGGTAAATTTTTACACCTGAGAAAATGATGGTATTGTTACCAATTTTCACATTATCTCCAATAAATGTTTGTGGGTAAATTTTTACGTTATTTCCAACTATCGCATTATCGCTTATGTATGCAAATGCCCCAAGATAAATATCATTTCCAACACTTGCACTTTCAGAAATAAAACTTTGTTTCTCTATTCCAGTTTTATTGTTTTTAGCTTTATTATATATCTCTAATAACTTGGTAAAAGATTGGTAAGCGTTATCAACTCGAATTAAAGTACAAGTATCTTTAACTGCTTTATTTAAATTGAAGACTTTGTCTACAATTACTACTGAAGAATTAGTGGTGTAAAGATGCTCTTCATAAGTTAGATTTGCTAAAAAAGATAATGATTGGAATTCTCCTTCTTCAATTTTAGAGAGTTTATTAACGATAATTTCTGGATTACCTTCAACTTCCCCATTTAGTAAGCCCGCTATTTGCTCTGCTGTAAATTCCATCAAAATCAAAAATAATGCTTTGTAAAGAAATTAACTAATTTTTAAGTTGAAGTTTTTAACGGTTTAATGTTTAGGAAAACATAAAAACCATTTTTTGACTGGAGTGGACAATGCACTGATGTTAAATGTGTCAGCTGCCTCTTTGATATCAAGCATTTCCCCATTTTTAAGTAAGATATTTATCTTATCCATTCTAGGGTTGTAAGCGTTGTTAATGATGCTATCTTGAAAAACAAAATAAGAAATCTCATTATCAGTCAATTTTAATTTTGATTTAATCTTTTTTGAGATAACATCTATTTCAGATTTTTCAAACTTTTTATTTTGTAATTTTATTTTGTATAAATCCCTGTTTATCATCATCTTAGAGAGTATAGATAAAGTTTTGTCTGAATGAGTGGTCCAAACTTTAACAGACGCCATAATATCAATATCGTCAAGTTTAGCGAACACCTTTAACAGTTCAGGATCATTTTTAAATGATTGTAAATTGTGTTTATGGTATAAAAATTCTTTTAAAGCAGGAGTGCAAAATAAATCATCTCCACTTAAGGCTAATTCTTTGGCTCTTTTAAGAATGTTAACCGATAAATTTTCGGCAGAAAGCACTGTTTTATGTAGATAAACTTGCCAATACATTAATCTTCGAGCAATAATAAATTGTTCAATAGAATAAATTCCCTTTTCATCTATTGCTAGCTCATCGTTTTTAACGTTGAGCATTGTGATGATTCTATCGGTATTAACAACACCTTCTGATACTCCAGAGTAGAAACTATCTCGTTTTAAATAATCTATTCTATCCATATCCAGCTGACTGGAAACCAGTTGATGTAAGAATTTTTTAGGATACTTATTTCGAAATATTTTTAAAGCTAAGTCTAATTTCCCTTTAAATTTTTTATTGAGTTCATCCATAAAGAGTGTGGAAATCTCTTCATGAGAAATACCGTTAACAATACTATGTTCTAATGCATGCGAAAACGGACCGTGACCGATATCGTGCAATAAAATAGCTATAGAAACTCCTTCGGCCTCTTTTTCACTTACGAAATGTCCCTTAGATCTAATAACTTCAATGGCTTTATCCATTAAGTGCATTGTTCCAAGTGCGTGATGAAACCTTGTGTGTAACCCTCCAGGATAAACTAAATGAGTTAACCCTAATTGCTTAATTCTTCTTAATCTTTGAAAATAAGGATGTTCAATTAAATCAAAAATAATGTCGTGGTTAATTGTAATAAAACCATATATTGGGTCGTTAAATATTTTCTTTTTATTGAGCTTACTCATAGATTGGATAAAGTCCTAAAATGAAGGGCAAAAATACTATTTTTGATATGATTAAAACAAAAATTTAAATAATGGAAACGATTACAATACTTTGGGCGGATGATGAAATTGATTTACTGAAACCACACATTTTATTTCTCGAAGAAAAAGGCTATCAAGTTTTATCGACTCAAAGTGGTGACGATGCATTAGATATTTTAGAGGAAGAACGAGTTGATATTGTATTTTTAGATGAAAACATGCCAGGGTTATCTGGTTTAGAAACATTAGAAATAATGAAAGCTAAACATCCGAGTTTACCAATTATTATGATTACGAAAAGTGAAGAGGAGTATATTATGGAAGAAGCTATAGGCTCTAAAATATCTGATTATTTGATAAAGCCTGTAAATCCAAAGCAAATATTACTTTCTGTAAAAAAGAATTTAGATACATCGAGATTGGTAAGCGAAAAAGCGACTTCTAAATATCAACAGGAGTTTAGAGAAATTGGGATGATGTTGAATGATAATTTAGATGAGAATGATTGGGTAGAATTATATAAAAAATTAACTTATTGGGAGCTTGAATTGGAAAAATCTAAAGAGAGTGGGATGGATGAAGTTTTTCAAATGCAAAAAACTGAAGCAAATGCTCAATTTGGAAAATTTGTTGAACGGAACTATATAGATTGGTTAAATCATCCAGAAGATGGCCCAACGATGTCACACAACTTATTTAACAAACATGTAATTCCAGAGCTCA
>JAJCYN010000424.1 GCA_029262915.1 Flavobacteriales bacterium | reverse complement strand
CCAATCAATATTTTTTAATTCTATAATAACCCATTGATTGGCAGCATAGCTAGAAACATTGTTTTGAGTATTTACCCAAAAAGTTCCATTGTTACTCATATACATATACAATAAAGGGTCATTTGTAGAGGTGGGGTTATCACCAATAATTACCATTGAACCAATTTGAGTGGTGGTAGAATTTTTTATTTTAAAACTTATTTCAGTAGGTGTAGCATTACTGAAAGAACTACTAACTCCATCCATATGATTACTAGCACCATTAATAAATTCTAAAGCAAAACTACCAGCACCAGGATTTGAGGTGGTAATTTGTTTAGTATATGCACCAGATTCTATTGTCCAATTGGATAAGTTTCCACTTTCAAACCCATCATAAAAAGCACTGTTAATTGAATTAGTACTTGCACCGGAAATTGAACTAACAAGATCCCCATTACCTGAATTGACAATAGTTAATGGAGTACATATAGAATCGCCACAAGCACTGGTAGCAATTAATGGATTAGGTTGAACAGAAATAAATGCAGAATCTTGAACAGTAAGATTGTAGGATATGGTATCAGAAGCAAAGCAATTGTCAGCAATTAATTGAACAGAATAAGTTCCAGGAACAAGATATGCATGTGATGGATTTTGAGAAAAAGCAACATTTCCATCACCAAAATCCCACGACCATGCTCCTACAAAATTTGTCGACAAATCTGTAAAGTTGACAGGGGTATTTAAGGGTGGGTTATTGTTAGAAATGGAAAAATTTGCAGTAGGTGCAGATGTTGGAACCGTTGATGCCCAAGATGCATCAAAACCAAAGCCTGTTACTGAACCATCTGATGTGAAAGTGATGAACATTGAACCTGAAGAGGTAGTAACGGGTGCTGGAATAGCTGTTCCAGTGGCTGTTAATAATAGTGTTCCAGTAGCATCAATCCCATCATAAACTCTAATTCGGTCGCAGCAACTTTCCATACCAATAGAACTAAATGTCAAAGTGACATCAACTGCACATCCAGGATTTATTAAAAATGAACAATTTTCCGAATTACTATAACTACCAGTTGGACCTCCAGAATCAAATAATTGTCCTGAGGTTGCATTTGTAGAATCCACTGCTCCACACATATTGGATTGATTAACAACATTAATGTAAGCTGTTTTGGTTAATGAATCTGCTCCAAAAGCATTTGTAGCTCTTAATTTTACTGGGTAAGTACCAAGAGCACTATAAGTCACAGATGGATTTTGTATAGAAGAATTGGATGGTGTAGCTCCAGTAAAGTCCCATGTCCAACCTGTTGGAACATTTTGAGATAAATCTGTGAAGTTGACCACCTGACTAATATTTACCACTACATTATCAGCTACAAAATCGACAACAGGAGGATTAGTGTTTGGTATAATTACAACGGTATAATCTTCATGTTGTCCATACTGAGATGCTGTACAAACGTCAACCGTATTGGATGACCAATCAGAAGATACTCGTAACCTTAAAGGCGTATTTAATATAGTCCCTGCAGGAATAGTGATTGTTCCAGTGTGGTTTTGAAGGATATTATTAGTTTCAAAAACTTTTTCTGCTACCGAAGCAAAAACTCCATTATTATCAAAATCAATCCAGATTTTTACATTTTCATTGAATCCTGTTCCTGTAGTAACACTTACACTATACAAACTTCCCTCTGTTAAGTTTGTGGATTGTCCACAAGAGTAATCCTGATAGCCATCAGTACCGCCAAGTGTGGTCGTATTATTAATTGTATTTAGTGTGAAATTATAGATTCCCATACCAAATCCTCCTGCACTAGTAGTAGTTGGTGAACAGCTATTAGCTATTGGACCTCCACCGTTAGTAACAGTAATTAAATTAGTTTGAATGATTGTGTCAGTTTGAGTTCCACATGATCCTATTCCTTCGACTATCAAAGTAACAGTATATACACCTGCACTTGTGTATGTATGAGATGGGCTAGAAACAGTACTACTATCCCCATCTCCAAAATACCATAGATGAGATATTGTAGCATTTTGACTTAAATCTGTAAAATTAACGGTAGTAGGTACAGTACAAGAAAATTGAACATTTTGGGAGAATGAAGCCACAACTGGAGAATTAGCAGCTGCAGTACCAATTCCAACAGCATACCAAGCATCTTGAGTTGCTACAGCTTCTGCAGAACAAGCACCATAAAGATCTACTGCGGCTTGTATAGAAAAAGTTCTTGCATCATTGTATTGAGAATTTGTAGTTAAATATACAGTTAATGTTCTATAAGCAATACTTACAGCTTTTGACATCCCTATCCCAGTAACAGTAAAAGAGTTTCCGATATCATTTGTTCCAGCTCCACCATTCGTTAATAGGTAAAACCAATAATTTTGTACTGCATTATTTGTGTGAATTCCACCATTATCTGCCGGACCTGTCGCCCAATTTGTTCCCAAATAGGTATCTGGATGCCCATAAGTATTAGGGCTAGACAAGCTCCTTGTTGGAACACCTGTAGTGGATATGTTTTCAGCGAAAGTATAGTTGGCTGAACCGGGCTTAGCAAAAAATTCCACCGCTGTTCCAAAAATATCGCCATAAGATTCTGCTAATGAACCAGACTCAAAAGAAGTTACTAGGTTGGCTGTGTTTTCGATAATACCATGTGAAAACTCATGAGAAATAACATCAATTGCTGTATGCGGGGTATGGTTAGCTCCATTTCCATCTCCACAACTAACGCTTGTTCCATCCCAAAAAGCATTATCAAAATTAACACCGTAGTGGACATAAGTATTAAGTGCAGCACCTGCATTATCATAACTATTTATTCCGAAGGTACTTAGAAAGTAATCATAGAATTTTTCTGCTGCCCAATGTGCATCGGTAGCAACTTCATCTTGTTGTGCGTTAACGTTATTCCATACGTTATCTGTATCTGTAAAATCTACAGCTCCAGCGGTAAAGAAGGCATTGTTTAAATCACGTGTATAAACATTTCTTCCATTGTCTTTTAATATATAAGAACCAACACCAATGCTGTCAGCAGTAATAACTTGAGAACCACTGTATCTTGTTCCTGCACTACCAACTACATCTGCATTATGAATTCTATTCTTTTCTTTAACTACTTTACCCGTTGCAGCGTTAACATATACAAACTTTCTAGCTAAAGGAACCTGAGAATAAACATCAGTTTTATAGGCGAGGCTATAAGTTCCATTTCCTTCAGAAACAACTACTTGTTTTGGTAATGAAGTTGCTTTATCATTCCATTTTCCTTTATTATTTTTAATTGTATTTTTTGCTATTACAATAGCTTTATTGGGAGAAATATTTGCTGAGTTTGATTTTAATTTGATGTTAGGATAGTACTCTCCATTGGCAGAAACAATAAAACCGTTTTTAGCGTGGATGTAAAATACACCATCTTCAACAGGATACCCATAAATAAACTGTCTGTATTTATAGTGTGTGAAACCATATTGATCAGTTTCTTTTTTGTAAAGTTTGAATTTTTCAGCATTAGAAATGTTTAGCAAGGTATTTAGCCATGCTAAGTTTTTCTCAACAGAAACCTTATGAGAGTTTTTAAGTTTAACATATCTGATAGCACCGTTTTTATCGTTCGTTATAATTTGTTCACTACCTAAAAATAGTTCTTCAGCATTGTTAAAGGAATATTCTCTGGCAAAAGATGTTATAGCAAAAAATACCAGACTAAAAATTAGAATTAGACTTTTCATAAGTTTATGTTTTTTTAAATTTCCTTTGTGATAGGGGGAAGGAAAATAAATAGTGCAACGAATTTACCGAATAATATAGTAACAGACAATAAAATGCTTATTTTTCTTCTAAACGGTCGGTTTCAGTTTATATCTGGTAATTTTGGAATTCAGATATAACTATTTTAAAGAATTCACTTTTTGTTTACTTACGAGATAAACACCACTAAAAATTAAGATGGCAGCTATTATTTTTATCCAGTCTAAAGCATCTTTTCCTGCCCAAATAGCAAACGAGGCAGCTAATAAAGGTTGTAAATAAATATAAGTTGAAACGACTGTTGGGTTTAAGTTTTTTAACCCGTAAATATTTAACAGGTAAGCAAAAAAAGTAGTTGCAATAACCACAAAAGAAAATTCAAACCAAATTGTTGGGGTAAATGATTGCCAATCAATATGAGTAAATTCTTTTATTCCAACAGGGAAAACAAAAATAAGCCCAAAAGTAAAGACCCAAGTAATTACAGTTAATGGCCTATATTTTTTCATTAACGGAACAGCAATTACTAAATAAACTCCATAAGAAAGTGCATTTAAAAAGATGAATAAATTTCCGATCATATTCTCTGACCCAAACGAAAAATCTTTTTTGAATAACAGTAGTAATAACGCACCACAAATACCAAGTGCAATTCCACCAATTTTTAATAAAGTGATTTTATATTTTAGAATAATAGCAGAAGCTATTAAAACTAGAATAGGATTAGATACCATAATAATTCCAGCATTGATAGGAGTAGTTAAATCTAACCCATAAAGGAACATCATTTGGTTAGCAAAAACGCCAAAAAAACCACAAGTGGCTAAAAGTAACAAGTCTTTTTTTGCTACTTTTTCGTAGGTAAAAGCATAAATAAGCCAAAACAAAAATAATGCTCCTACAACTCGACAAAAAACCAATCCAAATGGAGTTACATAATTGGGCATAACATCTTTAGCAATGGTATAGTTAATACCGTAGATTAAATTTGCACCCAAAAGAGCAAGATGTGCTTTTAAGTTAGAACTCATAAAGCTTTAGAAACTTCTTCAATGGTCTTTTTAGAATTTCCAATAAAAATGTTGTCATCAATAATTATAACAGGCCTTTTTAAAAAAGTGTATTCATCTAAAATTAATTGTTTGATGTCATTTTCGTCTAATATTTTATCCTTTAATCCTAATGATTTGTATTTCATAGCTCTTTTACTAAACAAACTTTCATAAGACCCAGCTATCTTTTCCATTTCTTCGATTTGAGCTAAGGTTATTTTGTTAGTTTTGATGTCCTGAAATTCAAACGTATTGTTTAAGTTTAAATCTTTAATGATTCGATTACAAGTAGAACAAGTAGCTAAATAATATATTTTTTTCATACTGGTAAATTTAAGAATGTCTAAAAGTAATAAAGTAAAAGAATTATTCACATTTAAAAGATTGGCTATTCCTATAGTTATAGGATTGTTAGTTACATTTTATATGTTATGGACAAATACCGATTGGGAAGAGCTTAGTAAAGCACATTGGGGAATCACAACTTTTTTATGGATGTTAATTGGGTTGGTTATGATGGCAATCAGAGATTTAGCTTATATGTACAGAATTTGGATCTTGACAGATAAACAAATCAGTTGGAGAAACAGTTTTGATGTTATTATGTTGTGGGAATTTTCTTCAGCAGTAACTCCAGGAATAGTTGGAGGAACAGGAGTTGCACTTTATATCTTAAATAAAGAAGGATTAAGTGCAGGAAAAAGTACAGCTATGGTAATGGTTACGGCTTTGTTTGATCAACTTTTTTATGTAATAACTGTTCCAATTGTTATTTTGATAATAGGAACTCAATATTTATTTCCAATTGAATTACAAAAAGAAATTTTTGGAGTGGTCTTTTCTGTAAAAGGAATTTTTTTTATAGGGTATTGTGTTACGCTACTATTTAGTTTAGTGTTTATTTATGGAATCTTTATTAAACCTGAAGGATTGAAAAAAATACTATTGTTACTTTTTAAATTTAAGTGGTTAAAAAAGTGGGAACACAAAATGACTCAAGTAGGAGATGACATTATTTTAACTTCAAAAGAATTTAGGAGTAAGTCTTTCTTTTTTTGGTTTAAAGCATCTTTAGCTACTTTTTTTGCTTGGACAGCTCGTTTTTGGTTAGTCAATTTTTTAATATTAGCGTTTACTCCTGTTGGGGAGCATTTTTTAATCTATGGTAGACAATTAGTGATGTGGCTAGTTATGGTTATTTTTCCAACACCAGGTGGAACAGGTATTGCAGAGTTTGCTTTTACTGGATTTTTAGCAGATTTTATTCCTGTAGGTTTGGTTGGAATACTCGCTGTTCTTTGGAGGTTAGCAAGTTATTATCCTTATCTATTTATTGGTATTTTGGTAATACCAAGATGGTTAAAAAAAGTTTATTCTTAAATGAGAACCTTTTACTACCTTTGGTTTCCCTATGAGTAAATTAGATCAAATAAAGAAACCTATTGAACAAGAAATAAAGGAATTTGAGCCTCGATTTCGTGATTCAATGAGGAGTAGGGTTTCTTTATTGGATAAAATAATGCACTATATTATTAAGCGAAAAGGGAAGCAAATGCGACCTATGTTTGTTTTTTTATCAGCTAAGATGTTTGGAGAAACTACAGGTTCGACTTATCGTGCAGCAGCAATGATTGAGCTTTTACATACTGCAACATTAGTTCATGATGACGTAGTTGATGATGCAAATAAGCGAAGAGGATTTTTTTCCATAAATGCCATTTGGAAAAATAAGATTGCTGTTTTGGTAGGAGATTATTTATTGTCGAAAGGATTATTATTAGCAGTAGAAAATGAAGAGTTTGAGTTATTGAAAATAATGTCAAATTCTGTAAAAGAGATGAGTGAGGGAGAACTACTACAAATAGAAAAAGCTCGAAAATTAGACATTACTGAAAACATTTATTATGATATCATTAGACAAAAAACAGCTACTTTAATTGCCTCTTGCTGTGCATCTGGAGCTAATTCTGTTGGTATAAGTAAAGATGTTGTTGAGAAGATGAGATTATTTGGAGAATATACAGGTATTGCGTTCCAGATAAAAGATGATTTATTTGATTATGGTAGCGATGGCAAAACGATTGGTAAACCAACGGGGATAGATATTAAAGAGAAAAAGATGACTCTTCCTTTAATTTATGCGTTGAACAATACGACTTCATCTGAAAAAAGAAAAATGATTAGAATCGTTAAAAAACACAATGAAAATAAAAAGAAGGTTAAGGAAGTTATCAATTTTGTAATTGAAGCAGGGGGAATAGAATATGCACAAAAGGCAATGCATATTTATAAAGATAAAGCGTTAGCTATATTAAAAGAATTTGAACAAAATGAGGCCAATAAAGCGTTAGCTGAATTAGTAATTTATACAACAGAAAGAACCAAGTAGTATGAGCAGAGTAGT
>JAJCYN010000423.1 GCA_029262915.1 Flavobacteriales bacterium | reverse complement strand
AAAAACGATTGCTTTTAGAGGTGCTTCACGCTCAATGAAATCTTCTAATTTTTCTGAAATGTCAAAAACAATGATGACACAAATTATTAATATTAATGTAAAGAAAAATGTGCCTAAAAATTTCTTAATAATAAATATGTCAATTTTCTTTAGCATTTATAATTTTTGCCCGAGTTGTTTAACCATTTTCTTTTTCCAGTTATAAAAAGTTCCTGCAATAATTTGTTCACGAGCCTCTCCTACTAACCAAATATAAAAGCTTAAATTGTGTAAAGTGGCAATTTGTGCTCCCAAAATTTCTTTAGATGCAATTAGATGTCTTAAATAAGCTTTAGAGTAGTAACTGTCTACGTAACTTGTTCCATCAGAGTCTATAATGGAAAAATCATCTGCCCATTTTTTATTCTTAATATTAATGGTTCCTTTTTTGGTAAAGAGCATTCCATTTCTTGCATTTCGAGTTGGCATTACACAATCAAACATATCAATTCCTAAGGCAATGTTCTCTAATAAATTTAAAGGAGTTCCAACACCCATTAAATATCGAGGTTTATCTTCGGGTAAAATATCTGTAACGATTTCACACATCTCATACATCTCATCATCTGGTTCTCCAACTGATAGACCGCCAATTGCATTTCCTTCTCGTTCGAATGAAGCTATTTTTTCTGCTGATTGTTTTCTTAAATCTTTGTAAACACTTCCTTGAACAATTGGAAATAAGGTTTGTGAATAACCGTATTTGGATTCTGTTGAGTCAAATTGTTCACAACACCTTTTCAGCCAGCGGTGAGTCATGTGCATTGAATTTTTTGCATACTTGTACTCGCAAGGATATGGTGTACATTCGTCAAAAGCCATAATAATATCAGCACCAATAGTTCTTTGGATGTCCATAACATTTTCTGGTGTAAACAAATGTTTAGAACCATCAATATGAGATGAAAAAGTAGCACCTTCTTCTTTAATTTTTCTTCTTTCGGATAATGAATAAACTTGGTAACCACCACTATCTGTGAGTAATGGTTTGTCCCAATTCATAAACTTGTGGAGACCACCTGCGTTTTCAATTATCTCAACCCCTGGCCTTAAATACAGGTGATAGGTGTTTCCTAAAATTATTTGTGCTTTAGTGTCTTCTTTTAATTCAATTTGATGAACTCCTTTAACCGTTGCAGCAGTTCCAACTGGCATGAAAATGGGTGTTTTTATTTCTCCATGATCGGTTTTGATGACTCCTGCTCTTGCTTTAGATTCACTATCTTTTTTTTCTAATTTGAAGTCCATTAATGATATTAACTATTTGTATTTAAAAACTTGGCCAAAGATAGTTATTTAGCCTAAAGTATCGGATTACATTTGAAAAATGGATGTTGCTGAATTAATAAATTTTATTGAGTTTAGATCTTGGTTAGACTACTTAATAGCTGCCTACTTGGGATGCTTTATCGTTCAATTATGTTACTATCTTTTTATTTTTTCCAGATTAGCTTTTTTCAAGACAAAAGAAATTAGAGTCGATTCAAATACAGTTTGTGTAAATCTTTGTGCAAAAAATGAACGAGATAACTTATTGGAATTTTTACCACTTTATCTCAATCAAGAATACCCGAAATTTGAAGTAATAGTAGTTAATGATAATTCTGTTGATGATACTGAAGATGTTTTGAAGGCATTTGCATTGCAATTTAACTATCTAAAAATAGTTAATGTTCCTGATACTGATCGATTTTATGGGAGTAAGAAATTTGCATTAACATTGGGAATTAAGTCAGCTCTTTATGACAATGTTTTATTAACAGACGCTGATTGCAAGCCTTTATCAAAATATTGGATAAAACATATGAGTAGCTACGATACGGGTAAAACTATTGTTTTAGGTTTTGGTGCATATGAGCGGAAAAAAGGGTTACTTAATAAATTAATTCGCTTTGAAACCTTTTATACTGCATTACAGTATTTGTCCTTTGCACAAGCTAGATTACCCTATATGGGTGTGGGAAGAAACTTAGGATATCAGGCGGATATTTTTTTTAACAATAAAGGATTTGCATCTCACCAGCATATTTTATCTGGAGATGATGATTTGTTTATCAATGAAGTTGCAACTAGAAAAAATACACAGATCGTCATTCATCAGGATGCTCATACCGTATCTAATGCAAAAATTAGTTACAAAGGTTGGTTTAGACAAAAAAAGAGGCATTTTCTTACGGGTTCACACTATAAATTCAAACATAAATTGATGCTCGGAGCGTTACAGCTCTCTCAAATGGGATTCATAGCTTTATTCATAGCATTAGTCATAATGGTTAGACCAGTTTATCTAATAGTTGGTGTGTTTGTACTAAGATATCTAATTCAAATGCTTATTTTTAAGCTATCAGCAAATAAAATTGGAGGTAAAGATTTAATTATTTTATCTCCTTTGTTTGAAGTATTTTTTATGATATTTAATCCATTATTGGTAATTTCAAATTTAATTGTAAAAAAGACTAAATGGAGTTGAACTCAAATTTATCACCAAAGGCAAAAATTGATTTTGTTTTAGTTTGTAAAGCTAGAGACGAAAAGGATGAGCGTGCCTATGCTGAACTAATGGGAAAATATAGAGATTCCATTTATTTTATGATGTTAAAAATGGTGAAGAATGGTGATGATGCTGATGATTTAACCATTGAAGCATTTGGTAAAGCATTTAATCGATTAGATCAATACACTCCTAATTATGCGTTTAGCACATGGTTGTTTAGAATAGCAACGAATAATTGTATTGATTTTATTAGAAAGAGAAAAATGGTTACTCTTTCAATAGATAAGACTGTAGAAGATGGTGAAGGAGGTGAGATGAGCATTGAGATAAAATCAACAAATCTTGATCCGGAAGAACGTTTTGTGAGAAAGCAGAAAATAAGAATAATGAGGGAAATTGTTGATCAATTAAAACCTCGTTACCGAGAGTTAGTGGTTCTAAGGTATTTTAGAGAGTTTTCTTACGAAGAGATTGCTACCGAAACCAAATTACCGTTGGGAACAGTAAAAGCACAGTTATTTAGGGCTAGAGAGCAGTTGTATAAATTAATGCAAAATAAAAAAGGGAAAATTTAAATTATTTATCGTTCCTCAAATTGGTTGAACTCCTCTCTTAAAATTATGAACTCATCGGTCAACATCATTACCCAGTATTTTGATAATTTATCAGAGGATCAAATAGAGCAATTTAGTATGTTGGATTCCCTATACAAGGATTGGAATTCGCAAATAAATGTGATTTCTCGAAAGGATATTGATGAACTTTACGTAAAGCATGTGTTGCATTCATTAGGAATTGCAAAAATCATTCAGTTTAAAGACCATACAAAGGTTCTAGATGTTGGTACGGGTGGTGGATTTCCTGGAATTCCGTTAGCTATTTTATTTCCTAACGTTAAATTTGTATTGGTTGATTCTATTGGAAAGAAAATTAAAGTAGTTAATGAAATTGTTGATAGATTGGGAATAAAAAATGTAAAAGCTTACCATAAAAGAGTAGAAGAAATAAATGACCAATTTGACTTTGTAGTAACTAGAGCTGTGGCTCGGATTAACAAATTTATACCATGGATAAAAGGAAAGTTAAGCCCAGAGAGTTTCAATGAACTGAAGAATGGGGTACTGTTTTTAAAGGGTGGTGATTTAACAGAAGAGATTGATGAAAGTAATAAAAAAGTAAAAATTTATCCATTGTCAAATTACTTTTCTGAGGATTTTTTCGAAACCAAAGTAGTATTATACCTCAGGGTAAAGAAATAGTTTTTTATTTAAGGTTTTCTATTTTTTAAAACAGCCTCAATATCATCCAATGAAAAACCTTTTGCTTTTAATAGAATTAGATAGTGGTACATTAAATCGGCAGCCTCGTTTTTAAATAAATCAGCATCATTATCTTTTGCTTCAATTACTAATTCTACCGCTTCTTCACCAACTTTTTGTGCTACTTTATTAATGCCTCTTTTGTATAATTTATTAGTGTAGGAGTTTGCATCATCAGTATCAATTCTATTACTAATAGTTTGTTCCAATTCATATAAGAATCCTTTGGGCGTTTCTTCTTTAAAACAAGAAGTAGAACCTGTGTGGCAAGTTGGACCACATGGAGTTGCTTTAATTAGGATAGTGTCATTATCACAATCTATTTGAAGATCATTAA
>JAJCYN010000422.1 GCA_029262915.1 Flavobacteriales bacterium | reverse complement strand
TGGTCCAACTGTCTATACTTGGCTTAAACCTAATGATGCCATCTCTGCTTCTAACTGGCCGGTTACAGCCAATCTTGTTTCTTTCCCAAAATAATCTTGTTTATAATCTACTTCATTATTCTCATCTAACGGAACTTTTTTCAAGTCTATAGTTGTTACTTGGAAAGCTTCTCCTGCTCCCTCTGCATCAGTTGCTGTAATTAATGGGGAATGAATATTATAAAAGCCTTTATCGTTAAAAAATTGGTGTATGGCAAAGGTCATTGCATGCCGAATACGAAGAACTGCTGCAAATGTATTGGTTCTTGGACGCAAATGCGCTATTTCTCTTAAATACTCTAATGAATGCTTTTTAGGTTGTAAAGGATATTCTTCAGGATTAGCATCTCCAATAATTTTGAAAGACTTTACAACTATCTCAACTGACTGTCCTTTTCCTTGAGATGCTACTAATTCGCCAACCACCTCAATTGCAGCACCAGTAGTTATTCTTTTGAGTTCATTTTCATCTTCATTCTCAAAATCTATTACTGCTTGTATATTGTTAATGGTAGAACCATCGTTGATTGCGATAAATCGATTACTTCTAAAAGTTCTTACCCACCCTTTAACTAATATCTCTGAACCAATTTGAGGATTTTTTAATAGTATTCCAATTTTTACTCTATTCATCATTTTATTCGTAGGAATTTAATAGTGGCGAAATTAATGTTTTTTTATGGCAAAAATGCAGTATATTTTTATGGAAAATACTGCATTTAGTAATTATTATCTGCTATGAAATATTTAACAAAATCGATAAAAGTGGTTTTAATTGCGATAAAAGTGAAAAAAAGTTTTGAATATCAGATATAAGGTTTTAATATTGCATACTAATTAAACAGGTATAACAACAACATCAACTTATGAAACGATTATTTTTCGTACTACTTATCTCTCTTTTTGCATTACAGATTAATGCTACGGGAGTTATTGTATTAGAAGGTCATTACCAAGGTAAGAATCTTTACGTTCAAAATCCTTTTGCTGAGAGCGGAGTGGGATTTTGTACTTTTGAAGTAACCATTAATGGTGAAGTAACTACTGACGAAGTTAACTCTAGTGCTTTTGAAATTGATTTCGCTAATTTCCAAATGAAGGTTGGAGATCCTGTTATTGTAAAAATTAAGCATAAAGATAATTGTAATCCAAAAGTTTTAAATCCTGAGGTATTAAAACCAAAAAGTACTTTCGAAATTGTTTCTATGAAAATTTCTAAGGATGGAAATTTTGATTGGACCACTAAAAGCGAAACGGGTAAATTAACTTTTATTGTTGAGCAGTTTAGATGGAATAAATGGATTAAAGTTGGAGAGGTTGATGGAAACGGAACTACTGTTGAAAATAGCTACCAATTTAAAATTACTCCTCACTCAGGTGAAAACAAGTTCAGAGTTAAACAAATTGATTATTCTGGTAAGCCAAGATATTCTCAAGCTTCAAGATTCATTTCACCTGTTGGCGAAATATCATTTAGCCCTATTAAAGCTAAAACAGAAGTAATTTTTACTGGAGAAACTTTGTTTGAAGTATATGATAGTTATGGAAATATTGTGAAGAAAGGATTTGGTGAAAAAGTAGATGTTTCTAATCTTAAGAAAGGAATCTACTACTTAAACTATGATAATAAAACGGATACTTTCGTAAAGAAATAAGCTGTTAATGATATAAAATTAAATCCTGACCTTTAACCGTCAGGATTTTTTTTGCTTTAAAATGGATAAGATAGAACACATAGGAATAGCTGTTAAAGATTTAGATGCAGCAAATGAAGTTTACACCAAATTATTTGCCGAACCTCCATATAAAACGGAAATGGTTGAAAGTGAGGGTGTTTCCACTTCATTTTTTAAAGTTGGTGAAAGTAAAATTGAATTACTTGAAGCTATTGACCCTGAAAGTGCCATTGCTAAGTTTATTGAAAAAAAAGGAGAAGGCATACATCACATTGCTTATGCTGTAGCTGATATAAAAGCTGAAATGGAACGAATGAGAGCAGAAGGATTTGTTGTGTTAAATGATGAGCCAAAAAAAGGAGCAGACAACAAATTAGTATGCTTTTTGCATCCTAAATCTACCAATGGTGTCTTGATTGAATTATGTCAAGAAATTAGCTAAAGACTAAATTAGATTGTTCGATCATTACCTCCGTCAATTGCTATCTGAGCTCCTGTTATTGTCCTAAATGAATTACTCAATAATGCCAATGTTGTTTCTGCAACATCCTTAGAAGCCAATTGAATTTTTAAAATATTATTGGTTTTATATTCTTCAACCGTTAAACCATAATTTTTAGCTCTTCCTTCTAAAATTTCATCCGTCCAAATTCCTGTATCATACACTAAATGAGGATGAAGGGTATTTACTCTAATTCCTTTTTCACCAAATTCTAAGGCTGCAATTCTTCCTAATTGAGCGAGACCAGCTTTAGCAACAGAATATGCTGCAGCTCCCGGACCAGGTGCTGGAACATTTTTAGAACAAATGATAACAATGGCAGCATCTATCCCTTCAGCAAGATATGGATAGCATAGTTTAAACAATTGCTGATAGCTTGTTAAATTTATTTCCATACTCTTATTCCATGTATCCATATTCATACTAGCAATTGAATTGCTTTCAGGGAAAATTCCAGCATTAGCCACCAACATATCTAATCCTCCAAAATGAGT
>JAJCYN010000421.1 GCA_029262915.1 Flavobacteriales bacterium | reverse complement strand
TAAAAAGGATTACATCTAATTCATCCCATCCTCTCTGTTCAACTTCTTTTTTTGTGGTAGGAAGCCAATCAGTTATCTTATATGTACCTTCATTCATTTAAAACAAAGGTACACAAAGATAAGCTAGTTTATTTGGCAGCTAATTCGTTAACTACCGTCTGGATTGTTAGAGCCAAGTTGTTGGTGTCTTCTGTATTTATTCTGTCATCAGTAATTTGAGCCATAATGAATACATCAAATATTTCACTTTCGATAAATTGCTTGCGAGCTGCAATTACTTCTTCAAAAGATTTATATTTTCCGATTGAATAAAGGTTATTATCTATGCTAATTTCTATTACTTGTTCATCATCTATTTCTTCTAAGATTAAATCAACAGTTTCAACAGAAGTTACAGGAATTGCTAAAGAATAATAATGCTCTAATCCTGATTGTTGTACCTGTAATAAATAATTTACTTCTTTAGTGGTAATCGTTTTTGCTACTTTTTTCTCTGTTTTCTTTTCAGATAAAAAATCTGCCTTATACTGTAAAGAAATTGCTTCAGTAAGAGGAATTAAGACGTGATTGTTATAAGCTAAAATTGTTACATCAGTACACCCAACTTTTGTAAGTGAAGTTTTTACTGCTTCCGCTTCTTTATATGATGTGTATTTTCCAAATTGATACTCAAAAGATCCTTGAGTCATTACTTTTCTTAAATAATGATACTCTGCTATTACTTCTTTTGATTTTTTAATGTCTGCACCTTTAACAGTTAATTGATAAACTATGCCTTTTGGGATAGCTGGATTATTAGCTTTAATATTTAAATTAAATAAAATAATTGCGAAAATTGTTGTGTAAGTATATATAGTTTTCATGGTTTCTAGGTTTTAAGTTTAACGAATATTATTGCCTGTAAATTCAAATAGAATTTAATTTTTTATTATCGTTCTAATGAACAAAATCAAACTAGTTCGGGAGCTCTTTATAATGATACTAGAAACATTACAAATAAGTAACAGAATTTTGAATTAAATATAAAAATAAGTATTTTATTTCTATAAATAATATTTACTCAAAATAAAATACTTATTTAGCATTAATTTTAAGAATTAAAAATTATTAATAAGGATGGCTATAAATTAATTGGCAAAAATCATTTGTTTGGTGGTCATAATTTTACCATCAACAATTAGGCTATAACTATAAACACCAACTTTTCCATAACCATGCTCATAAGTTACTTCATTTATTTCATTGTGTAAACTAATAGGAAGTTCTTTAACAATTTTTCCTTGAATATCTCTAATAATAATAAAAGCTTCATGGTATAAGGTTTTATTATTTGTTTTTACACTAATTATTGTTACTTCATCAAACGGGTTTGGTCTATTTTGCAATAACTCAAAAGGATTGTTTTCTTGTTTTAAATCATTAATCCCTGTTGGAGTTTCCAATATTTCTCTGGAAAATAAACTTTCTATTCCTAAACTATCTACAGAAGCAACACTAACAAAATAAATGCCAGCCGAAGGTGGATAAATTGTATCTACTAATGAGTTGGTTGTATAAACAGAGTCCCAATCATTGACAGTCGTTCTCACCGCAATTCTGTACTGTGGATATTGTGTTTGATTTGTAATGTTTACGATTAATCCTGGGCCACCAATTGCAGTCAACGTTAAATCTGGAGATAAGGGCCCAATAGCGGACATCGCAGCACCAACCCCGTTAATAACAGCATTTCTTCCTAAGTAATTAAAATCTACATAAAAACTATCAATAATTAAATCACTATTAGTATCAATACCAATAATATCATTACTTGTATGCTGTCTATCTGTATAACCCACTCCATTTGAAGCATCTCCATGCTCATTAGCAGAAGTAAAGCGCATTGCTGCAAAACCTCTTTGTCTGAATGGAATATGATCTCCTCCTCTTCCCGTCCTGTCTTCAGCAGACATAATAGTTAACATCATTGGAACAGTGACTTGTTGTAGTAATTCTTCTTTATATTCTAATTTTAAAAAACGAGCAAGCTGCTTATTTTTAGAATTAAATCCTCCTGATGAGAATAACCTCACTTGCAAACTGTCAATATCGTTTAGCCCAGGACAAGAAGGAGGGGATGATGTTTGTCCACAAATTACACCTCCTATAACATCATTATTTAACACTGCTTCAATTTGAATGCCTTGATTGATTGCATATTCTGCAAAAGCATTTGCTCCATATAAACCTTGTTCCTCTCCTATTGTTGCCATAAAAACTATAGTGTTTTTATAGGTGTACTTACTCATCACTCTAGCAAGCTCCAGAACTAAAGCCGTTCCCGAAGCATTATCTTCTATCCCTTCTGCTACACATGCCGTATCACAAACTCCAGTACACCTGCTATCTATATGTCCCTCAATTATTATTATTTTATTGTCAATAGTATCAGTACCTGGCAAAACAGCAAAGGTATTTCTATGTTGATTTACACCACAAATTAATTGATCAAATTGCAAATAAGACGAAATTAATCGATTGTCATTATTAGTACTAATTTGCTGAAATCGGCTATACACCCATTTTCTAGCAGCTCCAATTCCAATTGAAGTGGAGTTTGTATCAGCACCAGTATTTCTATTTTTAAACGTAGCTAATTTAAAAATATAAGATTTTAATGAATCTGAATTTACATTATTATTAATACCTTGTATTATACTATCATGATGATTTATTACGTTTGAAGAAACAAAAGAAGATGGAGAATAATTACCCAACATAATTTGTTCAGCAAGAGGATTAGTACTAATAATATTTGTTTGACAAAAACCATAAGAAGCTATAAAAACAAAAACGAAAGTGATTAAATTATTCATAATTAGTAGTTTAGGAAAGTTAAATTTAGCGATTTATTTCTAAAGTATCAATTTTCCAAAAACGATATCAACAAATAACTTAACCCCAGTTATTCTCATATAAAAATTGAATTAATTGATATAGGAATACATCAAAAGAAAATTATTACAAGAAGATACTATAAAAAAATAATCAATAGTTTTTACTAAATAGAATCAAATAGTGTTTCAACAATTATTAGCAATTATGCCTTTTGTTTCATTCATATATTTTTCGAGTTTTGACCGAATAAAAGAAGCACTTTTTTCGCAGTATTCATAATAGTCCTGTAATTCCTTTTTGCTTTTCGACAATGAGCCTTCAATCGCTTTTTTAAGGACACTTTCGTGCTCATTTAAGGTTTTTGTGTTGTTCTTTAGTACTCTTTGGAGGTAAAACAATTTGTTTTGCATATTTTCTAAAATACGGTCTCCATATTCTGAACAAGTATTTTCAGTAGCATTCAATAAATTTTTATTGATGGTTAAAAGGTCGTTTTGTAAATTTTCTATTTCAGTTAACATTGCAACTATTGAGTTATATTGCTGGTTAACATTTACGGGTTTTTTCGATGCTGATTTTACCATAGTTATTTGTTTTAAAGGGTTATTTATTTTCGTTTTCGCAAGCTTCATCTACTCCTCCGCAAGTACAACTCATACATTCTCCGTTTCCAAGGTTATCTATATGATTTTTGGTTTTCATTTTTTTTGCGATAAGCTGTACGATTACCCACCCTGCACTTAATGCAGCAATAAATAATATGGGTAAAATATACTTTATCACTTCTTTAATTTTTTAAGAACTAAATAGTCCGGCAAATCCCATAAAAGCCATAGAAATTATACCGGCAATAATTAAATTAATGGCTGTTCCTTGTATTACTTTAGGGATATTTAATATTCTTGTTTCTTCTCTAACTCCAGCTAATAAAGCCAATGCTAAAGTTACTCCAGCTCCAGCTCCTAAGGCATAAATCATTCCTTCCACAAATCCATAACCTTTATTGGTTGAGAATAATGCTAACCCAAGAATGGCACAATTAGTAGTAATTAGGGGTAAAAATATTCCTAAAGCTTTGAATAAATCTGGACTCAATTTTTTTAATGCCATTTCTACAAATTGAACAGAACTGGCAATAACTATAATAAAACTGATTAATCTTAAATAAGGGGCATAGACTAGAACCCAAGTATTTAAAACATAGGCACAAGCTGCAGTTATCAGCATTACAAAAATATTGGCTAATCCTAAACGAAAAGCCGTTTGTAATTTACCGGATACTCCCAGAAAAGGACATAATCCTAAGAAATAAGCTAAGGTAAAATTGTTTACCAGTAAAGCTGAAACGAATATCCAAATCAAGTCACCCATTTTTATCTTATGTACTTGAAGTTAAAAGTGTCTAGAGTACTTAAAGTACTTTTAACTCGATTTATAATATTTTTTATTTCTTTTTCCAACTCTAAGTATTCTAAGTACTCCCAATTCCAAGTACTTTGTTTATAGTTTTAATTTTGTACTTATTGAAGTAAAAATTGCAAGGATTTCATTTGATTCTTTTAATATTAATTGTAATGTTTTAGAATCAATCCAATCCATTTCTTCAATTATTTCTAACCAATAAACTGTTTCACTTGCTTCGCTTTCACTTATCTTAATTTTATTTTTAAAATCAGCCTTACTTCTCGACCGATTTGCTTCCCTGTAATTTGCTCCTACACTTGTTCCAGATTTAGTTATTTGGTTTTTAATAACTCTACCTTCTTCGGTATGAGGTAAAGAAATCGATAAACGAATAACACTAATAGCAAATGTTTTTGTTCTGCTTTCCAATTGTTTACCAAATTTTTTATTATCCATATTTAAGTGCCTAAAATCCGTAAAGTACTTCGAGTGTCTTGAGTACTTATTTTATATTCTTAATTCATATTCCAACTCCAAATACTTTTAACTCTAGTGCATTCTAAGTACTCTTAACTTTAAGTACTTTTTTCCTCTGAGCATACCAATTAAATCCTAGTAATAAAAAACCGAGCATAAAAAATCCACCAGGAGGTAAAATCATAACCACCCAAGGTTCAAAGCTATCTCCGAATAAAGGGATGTTAAATAAGGAACCGCTACCTAAAATTTCTCTTGGCATACCGATGCAAAGCATTGCGAATGTAAATCCAACGCTCATCCCTAAGGCATCTAAAATGGATAAACCAACCGAATTTTTCGAAGCAAAAGCTTCTTGTCTACCAAGTATTAAACAGTTTACAACAATTAAGGCAATGAATGCACCTAGCTCTTTATGAATGGCTGGAGTAAAAGCTGCCAATCCAAAATCTACTACCGTAACAAAGGTGGCAATGATAATAATATAGGCCGTTATTCTTACTTGTTTAGGAATTATTGATTTTAGTAAAGACACTAAAATGCTTGAGCACAACAACACAAACGTTGTTGCCAATCCCATCGCCAAACTATTAATAGCAGTATTGGTTACAGCTAATGCAGGGCACATCCCCAATACCGAAACGAAGATAGGGTTCTCCTTCCAGAGTCCTTTTAAAAACTCCTGTGCTGCCTTACTTTTTTCTTCTATTTCATTCATCTTTTTCAGCTATGTTTAAGTCGTTTTCTTTAATATAATCGTCAATGGTTTTTTGCCAAATTGCCATTGTTTTATTTAATAATCGAACCACTGCTTTTGATGAAATAGTAGCTCCTGCAATCGTTTCCACTTCATTAGGATTTTGCTTCTCACCTTTTTTAACAGGAATAATTTCTGGTTCTACTGCTAAAGCGGTAAAGTTGGTTTGGAAATCAGCGTCCTTAAATATTTTATCTCCTAACCCTGGTGTCTCTTTACTTTCTAACACTTCAAAACCAATAATGACTTTCTTGGTTCCATCATAACCGAAAATGGTTCCAATAATATCCTGAAAACCAGGTTCACTACCTGGAATTGCAAATCCAATTAACTCTTTGTTCGCATTATATCCGGCATAAACAAGTAATTCATTTTTATCGTTTTTTTCTTCTTTATCAGGATTAACAACCTTTTCTATCAACTTATCATTTTCCAATGTTAATGTGGTAAAAGATTCACACCCCTCTAATACTTTAAAGATAGCTCTCTGTGTAGCTGCTGCTTTATTGGCTTTTATTAAAGGGTCGGTATAAATAAAAGTGCCCACCAAAATTACTCCAGAGATTAATCCAGCAATTCCTAAAGCTAAAATCAGCTTTAAAGAGCTAGGTTCTTTCTCTTCTGTAATGAGTGGTGTGGTCTGTATTTCTTGTTCTTCCATTTTTAAGTGCCTAAAGTCCGTAAAGTACTTTGAGTGCCTTGAGTACTTGTTCTATATTTTCTTTTTTATCCAATTTCATTTTTTAATTTAACAACTTTAAGTACTCTTAACTCTAGTTCACTCTAAGTACTTTTTATTTCTTATGTCCATAAGTTCTTATTTTAGTAAATCGATTTAATAATGGTGTTGCCGAATTCATTAATAGTATAGCATACATCACTCCTTCTGGCAATCCACCCCAAATTCGTATCAATACAATTAAAATACCTATTCCAATTCCGAAAATCCAAGTTCCTTTTGGGGTAAGAGGAGAGGTGACCAAATCAGTTGCCATATAAACTGTTCCTAATAACATCCCTCCTGATAAAATCATAAATATTGGTGAGGGATAAATTTCTGGATTTATCATATAAAATATTCCTGAAAAAATACTTACTGTGAGAATAATCGATAATGGAATTCTCCAATTAATGATTTTCTTAATCAGTAAATAAACTCCTGCAAGGATGATTAAAATAGCACAAGTTTCTCCTAGTGAACCTCCTGTTGACCCTAGCAATAAATCCATTGTATCAGTCGCTAAATGGTCGAATTTCATTTTAGATAAAGGTGTTGCCCCAGAAACTGCATCAATATTTTCTCCTTGAAAGAAAGGTAAAGCAGTATTGGTTCCTCTTAACCCAAAATATCTTCCATCTGGAGGAGACCAAGTCGTTATGGCTGTTGGAAACGCTGCTTGTAAAAATCCTCTACCCAACAACGCTGGGTTAAAAACGTTCTGACCTAATCCTCCCCACATTGCTTTTCCCATTCCGATAGCAACAAAACCTCCAATAAAAACCATCCATAAAGGAAATCCAGGAGGAAGTGTTAAAGCCAACAATAATCCAGTAATTAATCCACTTCCGTCTTTTAATGTTTTAAATCTATCTTCCGGTTTATTAAACAACCATTCGGTAAACATACACGAAAAAACGGCCGTAAGTGTAACTAACAAGGCACCTAATCCAAAGTAATATATGGAAACGAAAACAATGGGAATAAGGGTATACACCACCGTCATCATAATTTTAGGCGTGGTGTCTTTATCCTTTAAAAAAGGAGCTGTTGATACTGATAGTTTAATACTATTCATTGCACCTTTTTTGTTTGTATTTATATGTCTTTTTCAATTTAATCATTTTCTTTACTTAGTGCCTAGAGTATTTAAAATACTTCAAGTACTTAGAGTTATTTTTTATCTATTAATTTACTTTTTGTTACTCATTTTCAACTTTAAGTATTTATAACTTTAGCACACTTTAAGTACTTATTTCTTCCTTTTCTCTTGCTGCTTGTTCTCGTAAAAACCCTTTTGCTACTCTAAAACTTTGTACTAAAGGGATACTTGAAGGACATACAAATGAACAACTTGCACATTCAAAACAATCCATCACATTGTAATCTGTCATTTCTTCCCACAAGCCTTTTTTTGCTAATAAACCCATCATAGAAGGATTTAAAAACATTGGGCAGGCATCAACACATTTTCCACACCGAATGCAACTATATTCTTCTAAATTTCTAACTTCATTTTTACTCAACACCAAAATTCCAGAAGTCCCTTTTACTACAGGAACGTCCAAACTTTTTTGAACGGCTCCCATCATCGGGCCTCCTAACAAAATTCTGGCAGTATCATCTGTTATTCCACCGCACAATTCTATTACTTCTTTCATTGGGGTACCTATAGGAACTAAAACATTAGCTGGATTTTTAATGGCGGTTCCAGTTATGGTAACAACCCTTTCTACTAAGGGTTTTCCTTTTCTGAAATAATCGGCAAGTGCTTTAAATGTTCCTACATTGCCAACCAAAACGCCTAAATCTAAAGGCAATTTTCCGCTAGGAACTTCTTTACCCAAGATAGCTGTAATCATCATTTTTTCAGCACCTTGTGGGTATTTTACTTGCAATGCCATTACTTCGATAGGGAAACTACTTGTTGCTGCTACTTTTTTTAAGGCTTCAATGGCATCAGGTTTATTAGCTTCTATTCCGATGTAGGCTTTTT
>JAJCYN010000420.1 GCA_029262915.1 Flavobacteriales bacterium | reverse complement strand
CCCTCTATTTAACCCTACTCAAGATAAAATTTAAAAATGAGAATTAGGCTAAAACTGTACATCTTATTATTATTTGTTTTTTTTACTTCATTAGTATATAGTTCCAGTACAGATAGCTTAAAACAACTACTTATAGAAAACAAAGAAGATACGAATCAGGTTAATTACCTCAACCGATTATGTTTAGAGTATCAAAAAATGGGCAGCTATGATAGCGCTCTTTTTTATGGGAATACAGCATTTAAAATAGCAAAAAAAATAACCTACAAAAAAGGGATTGCATCTGCTTATATTAACATTGGACTGGTTGATTATTATCAAGGAGATTTTAATGCAGCATTAAAAAAATATTTTATCGCGTTAAAAATATTTGAAAAAGATGAAACTTCATCTGAAGAAGGTGTTGCTGCCGTTTATAATAATATTGGGATGATTTATGAACGAATAAATAGGTACGATGATGCATTAAAAAATTATGGTAAAGCGTTAACTATTAGAAAAAAAATAGGAAATGAAAAAGGTCTTGCAACTTCTTATAACAATATTGGAATAATTCAATCTATTAAAAAAAGTTATAAAAAAGCAGATGATAATTTTAAGAAGTCATTAAAATTATGGTTGAAGTTAAATGACAAAAAAAGTTTATCCTTAGCTTATAACAACATAGGGTTTAACTTATATTCTGAGGGAGATGCTTTTCAAAAATCAGGGAGTCCTCAAAAAGCAAAACGGAATTTCAAGTTGGCTTTTCAAAATTATTACACTGTACTTGAGCTTCAAAAACAAATTGGGAATAAAAGAAGTATTGCTCTTTCTTATAGTAATATAGGCGAAACTTATTTAAAAATAGGGGAATATCTAAATGCAAAAAAAGAATATGAAAAGGCATTAGAATTATCAACTGAAATAGGAGAGGTTTTTTTACTGAAAGATATTTATATTGGCTTGGCTTTAGTAAATGAAAAACTAGGAAACTATAAAGAAGCATATCAGCAGCAACAACTTTATTCAAAATACAAGGAGAAGATATTTGATAAAGAATCAACACGACAAATAGAAGAGATACAAGCTAAATATGAAACAGAAAAAAAACAGAAGACAATAGAAATTCAATCGCTTCAATTATCAAAACAGCAACTCCAAATTACCCAAAACAAAGTACAAGTAATATTGCTCATTGCAGGAATGATACTAATTGTTATCATAACTTATTTGATAATTAATAGAAATAAAGCAAAGCAGCGAGCAGTTTCACAAAAAAATATTTTAACCCAACAAAAACGGCATGCTAAAACGTTAATATGCACATTAGAACAAGAGCGAATAAGAATAGCTCGTGACTTACATGATGGGATTGGACAAACATTAGTAGGAGCCATAACCAATCATGAACAATTAAGTACCGAGCTAAATTCTTTCTCTGAAAATAAAAAGCAAATTTTTAATTCTACTTCCATTATTTTAGATACAGCTTACAAAGAGCTTCGAGAGCTCTCTCATCAAATGATGCCAAGAGTATTAGAGCTTACAGGACTTTCAGAAGCAATTTCCGATTTATTAGACAAATCGTTAAAAACAACTCTAATTGACTATAGTTTCGATCAACAACCTATAAATGAAATTCCAGAAAATATAGCCATTAGCATTTATCGCATATTTCAAGAATTGTTAAGTAATATTATTAAACATTCTGAAGCAAAATCTATACTTATAAATTTATATAGAACCCAACAACGAATTATGTTAATTGTTGAAGATGATGGCATAGGAATTAAGGATGCTATTAATTCTAGCAAGGCTAAAAGCAATGGGATTGGATTGATGAATATCACTGCTAGAACACAAATTATGAACGGAACATTTCTTATTGAAAAAGGAAAAATTAAAGGGACAACATCTACCCTTATCATTCCTTTAGATGAAAGTTAAATGTAATGGAAAAACAAATTTCAATAATGATAGTAGATGACCATCAACTTATTCGTGATGGAATTACTACGCGTTTATCATCTCTTCCTTATATAAATATTATAGGACAAGCTGACAATGGTAAAAATGCTTTAGAAAAACTAAAAACAATTCATCCTGACATCATATTAATGGATATAGAAATGCCTATTATGAATGGCTTTGAAGCTACTCAAAAAATAGCATCTTTATACCCCTCTATAAAAATCTTAATATTATCAACTTACGATGAAAAATCCATTATACTAAAAGTGTTAAAAGAAGGTGCCAGTGGTTATATTCTCAAAAATATAAAGATAGAAGAATTAGTACAAGCAATTGAAACAGTAATGAGTGGAGAACAATATTTTAGTAACGAAATATCACTTGCCTTAGCAAAACCTTCAGCCGATGATTTTTTACAAAAACCTTTACAAAAAATAAATAACCCACTATCAAATAGAGAACTCGAAGTATTGCAACAAATTTCCTTAGGGTTAAGTAATACTCAAATTTCTAAAGAGCTTTTTATTAGTGCAAAAACAGTAAATACACATCGTACAAATCTTATGAAAAAATTGGATGTACATAATGTGGCAGAACTTATTCGCACTGCTATTCAACTTCAATTAATATAATCATTACTTTTCTAAGTACCCAAAACGTTTTAATTGTGCTTCGTTGTTTTGCTAATCTTTGTTTGTTTATATTTTGAAGCAAAACAAAGAATATTCAAGGAAATGACTTACAATTATTGAGAAAGATTCGGAATTATTAAGAATTATTCGAGATAATACAATGGTTAACTCACTTTATTTAATAATTCAGAATCGATTTTTTCAATTAATAACAAATCTTCGTGTATCTTTGGGTTCGATATATGTCCCGATTGGGGTACATTTTGGACTTCTTACATTCATTCGTATAATGTGGTAAAATATCAACTTGCTTTTTTTAATAAGCCTTTTAGGAAAGCTATTCATCTCGTTTGGAAGATATTTGTAGGTATACATTCGGTTTAATAATAATTTGCGAAATTGATAAAGCTATTTACTATAATACCTTTATAAAATCAATTAAAAAGTTTAGCGTACTTTTAGATAGTCGCATCATCTTAAAGAAGATGTAATTGTGAGTCACTAATAAATCTGAGAGTTCTCAAAATACTGCTAGAATGGGGATAAAAACTGAAAAACAAGAAAGATCTAATGCAAAAGATACCTTAAATTCAATTCCCAAAGGTATTAATGAAAAAAAAGAAATAGAGTTTCAAAAAAGTTTGAAAGAATCAGAAAAGCAATTTCAGAACCTTTTTGAACAATCTCCAGATTCTATTTTTATTCACAATTTTAATACCGTTACAAACGTAAACCAGGCATTTTTAAATCTGTTTGGATATAAGAAGAAAGAAGATATCATTGGTAAACCAGCTATGAAAACGCTGGTTTTTTCAGAAGATTTCCATTATATTAAAAAAGCTCGAAAAAAACTGGAAACAGAAGGACTTGTTTTCATTCCC
>JAJCYN010000419.1 GCA_029262915.1 Flavobacteriales bacterium | reverse complement strand
ACAAGAGATAATAAATAAAACAGTAGAAAACTATGGTGGACAAACCATTTACAATAGTGATGTGTCATTTACTTTTAGAGATAAACAATACCGTGCGTTGTATAAAAATGAGAGCTATCAATTAGAAAGAACCTTTAAAGATTCTTTAGGCGTTTATAAAGATGTTTTAACCAATAATAATTTTATTAGAACTATTAATGATTCCGTTGTTGAATTAACAGACAAATGGAAAGAGAAATATACCAATTCAATTAATTCAGTTATTTATTTTTTTAGAATTCCATTTCATTTAAATGAAAAAGCAGTTAACAAAGAATTGCTTGTAAACAGAAATAAAAATATTGATGGAAAAGAATATCATAAAATTAAGGTTTGGTTTAATCAAAATGGAGGAGGAAAAGATTTTTCTGATGTTTTTGTTTATTGGATAAACAAAACAACTTATAATATTGATTACTTGGCTTATAGCTATGAAACAGATGGAGGAGGAAAACGGTTTAGAGAAATGGTTAATCCAAGACGAGTAAATAGTTTATTGGTAACAGATTACATCAATTACAAACCAAAGGATAATAATATTTCTATAGAAGATTTTGATGAATATTTCCAGCAGTATGGGATGGAAAAGTTATCTGAAATTAAAAATGAAAATGTAACTGTAAAGTATTTAAATAAATAGTATTCTAGGTGAGCATCTTATCCTTGTAAGTATTTTAAATAAAAAAGCCTCCGCTATGCAGAGGCTCTATAATCTTATTCAAATTTAATTACTCGTTAATTTTAAACAGCTCAACCTCAAAAATCAAGGGCATAAAAGGTTTGATTGGTCCTGTTCCTCCCTGTGGAGCATTAGCTCCATAAGCCAATTCTTGTGGTATAAAGAATTTGTATTTTGCTCCTTCTTTCATTAACTGAACGCCCTCTGTCCATCCTTTAATTACTTGATTTAATCCAAAAGAAATAGTTTGTCCTCTATCTACAGAACTGTCAAAAACAGTCCCATCTGGAGTAGTTCCATGATAATGAACTTCCACATTAGACGTAGCTGTTGGTTGGCTTCCTGTTCCTTCTTTTAAAACAATATATTGCAATCCACTAGCTGTAGTTACAACACCTTCTTTTGTTTTATTTTCTGCTAAAAATTTAATCCCATCTTCTTTCACACTTTCTGATTTTTTAAGTTCTTCAGCTTTAGCAGCTTCCTGCTTTTTCTGAAAATATGGTCCTACAATAGTTTGAATTTGTTCTGGTTGAATAATATAACCCTCTCCAGCCATACCATCTCTAATACCTTCTATAAAGGCATCAAAATTAGCTTCAGCAAAATCTTTTTTAATACTAGTGGTCATATTTAATCCTATCGCATAGCTTACTGAATCTACTTCATTTTTAAGTTCTATTTTTATTACAGGGGCTTCAACAGCTTCCTCTTTTTTCTTCTTTTTCTTCTTTTTTTGAGCATTAGCATCTACGTTAAAAAATAGCACCGCTAAGACAACAACAAAAATATTAACTGTTTGTTTCTTCATAATTATTGATTTATCGTAAATAATTCCACCTCAAACACTAATGGCATAAATGGTTTAATTGTTCCTTGCCCTCCTTGAGGAGGGTTTGCTCCATAAGCTAATTCTTGTGGTATAAAAAATTTATATTTCGCTCCTTCTTTCATTAAAGCAACTCCTTCTGTCCATCCTGGAATAACTTGTCCTAAATTAAATGAAATTGGCTCTCCTCTATCAACAGAACTATCAAAAACCTCGCCATTTGGTGTAGTTCCATGATAATGTACGGTTACATTAGACGCTGGAGTAGCTTGTTTACCCGATCCTTTCTTCAATACAATGTATTGTAATCCACTTACCGTAACTTGAACACCTGCATTTGCTTTGTTATTTTCCAAGAACTGCATTCCTTCGGCTTTCACATTGCCATACATCGCTTCTTGTTCTTGCTGTTGTTTAGCCATTTGTTCCATTTGCTTCTTTTGAGAATACACTTGAATAATGGCTTGAGCATCTTCTGTAGCTATCATCAATTCATTCGAATCAATCGCATCTCTAAATCCTTTAATATATGCGTCCATATTACCTTCACCAAACTGTTGTTGTAATCCAGTTGCTGAATTTATACCTATGGCATAACTCACTGAGTCAATATTGCTACTTAATGTAATACTTGTTGCGTCAGAACCGCCCTCTGTTCCACAAGAAAACAAAGCGATCGCTCCAAAAAGAGATAATGTAATTTTTTTCATTTTAACCTATTTAATATTTACTATTTCTAATTCATAAACTACAGTTGTAAAAGGAGGAACTACATGAGTAGTAGAGCCCTCTTCTCCAAAAGCAAGTTGCGAAGGTATGATAATTTTTGATTTTTCATCTTTTCGCATATCATTAATTGCAATATCTAATCCTTTGATTACTTGTCCAGGCGTTCCATAAGTGAATGTAAAAGCGGTTGCTCCAGATATGTTGTCAAATTCTAATCGATTAATAAAATATCCTTTATAGGCAATTGTAATGACATCCCCTTTTTCTACCCCCTTGCCTTTTCCCTTTATCAATTCTTCCACGTAAACTCCTTGTTTTTGTAGCGTATTGCACTCATTTAAAAAAGTAGATAAAACGAGTTGTTCAACCATTTCCTTATCATATTGATTTGCTTGGGGTATGTATTCTTTACTAGTAAGGAACCGGTGAAGTTTGATGTAGACCTCAACATATTCAGAAGTAGTTTTATTGAAAATTAAAGGTTTAAATTCTTCCATAATCCTTTCTCTAGAAACCATAAAACTACAACTGTCCCCTTCATTCAAATGTTGAATCAAAAAACCAAACTGGTTATTTGCAATATTGATGGTTATCTCCCTATAATGTTTGTACAACAATCCTTCATCACCAAA
>JAJCYN010000418.1 GCA_029262915.1 Flavobacteriales bacterium | reverse complement strand
AGGAACAAAGGCCAATAAGAAAATTTCAGAGGAAGTGTTTGGTAAAGGAAACACTTTTATAGGGATTACTAATACTATAGGTAAAGATTGGTTAATTGTTTATAAACCGCTATATAGTGTAGATGGTTATATAGTGGGAATGCTTGCAGTTTTTCAAGAATATGATCATTTTATTAGTAGCTTGTTTGATTTTAGGTTTAAAGTAACTCTTATCGTTTTCCTTATAACCATTTTTATTCTATTTATTTTATTGCAATTATATCGTAATAAAGAAAGAATAAAAACAGGTCAAAATAGTCTGGTATCAATTATAAAAGAAGATTTTAGTCAAAATTTAGAGTCTCGGTTGAAACGTACCAAAATTGTTTCAAATATAATTTTTTTAAATATTGGAATATTTTGTTTGGTAATAGTTGGAGTCACAATTTCTCAACCTATTATTTCTGGAGTATATGCTGTTATATCACTGGTTTCTTTTTTATGTGTTGGTATAAATTACCTTGGTTATTACAAAACATCTAGGCTTGTTTTTTTGTTGATTCTTAATGTTGGTATATTTTTTACTACTGTACTTGCTGAATCAACAATATCATACGCTGGAGATAGACTTTTTCTTTTAGTAAATATTGCTTTAGCAGGTGTTTTATTCAATATAAAAGAAAAGGTATTAATGACAGTGTCTTTTTTATTTACGATTGGTTTGCTTGTTGGATTTGACTTTTTACAAGAACAATTACTACCAATTTTATCCATTGAGCATTATCCTGCGATCCCCAAAGCTGCTTATATAACAAAATTTGTGTTAGCAGGAATTACTGTGGCATTATGTATTGTTTATTTTCAATTAATTTCTAGCTATGCGGAAGCAAAAATGCGTAAAATGTATAGTGATGCAAAAGAACAATCAAAGAAGTTGCAGGAGGCAGTTAGTAAATTAAAATCTACTCAAGATGAACTTCAAAATAAGAATGAAATTTTAAACAATCAGAAAAAAGAGTTAGAAGAAAGTGAAGCTAACTTTAGACTTATTAGTGAAACTATATCGGATTCCTATTATTTGTATAATATTTCTGAAAAAATATATGAATATATTAGTCCAAATTGCATGGCAATTTTAGGAGTAGATCAAGAATTTTTCTACGAAGGAAATAGCCATACAGAAAAAAATGTTGTGGAAGAAGATAGAAAGGCTTTAAAAGAAGCTAATATTAAAGTGGATAGTGGGGAATCTTATGATATTGAATTTCGGGTAATAATAAATGGTGCGATTCGATGGGTAAGAGAACGATCATTTCCTATTATAGACAAGACAGGCGTTGTAGTTAAAAATGCAGGCGTTTGTGCGGATATAACAGAACGAAAACTTATAGAAGAACAACTTGAAATAAGTTATGGAAATACACATCTTTTAGCTGAAATAGGTGTTGAAATTACAGAAAAATTATCTATTGTTAAAGTTATTGAACATGTCCATCAAAGGGTAAATCAGTTAATGGATGCGGCAAGTTTTGCAGTAGGTATAATAGACAATAAAAATAACCAATTAGTATTTCCTCAATTTATTGAAAATGATATTACCTATGAAAATGTAACTTATCCTTTAGATGAAAATATATTAGCAAATATATGCATTAGTAAGGATATAGATATCATTATTGATGATATACATCAAGATTTTCAAAAATATACTAATCAGCCTTTAGGCTTAACAAAAGGAGAAAGTCCATTATCTTTAATTTATCTACCTCTTAAATTTAAAGGAGATATTATTGGGGTTATAACTGTTCAAAGTTTTGAGACAAATGCTTACTCTCAGAATCAAATAGATCTTTTAAAAAGTTTATCGATATATATAGCAAATGCATTGGCAAATGCACAGCTTTATGAAGTTCTTGAACAAAAAGTTGATGAAAGAACTAAGGAAGTGGTTCATCAAAAAGAAATGTTGGAAAAGAGTTATAATACTGCTAAAGTGCTTAGTCAGATAGGTTTAGATATATCATCTTCCTTAAAACTAGAAGAAATTTTTGACAAACTTTATCGAAATGTTAACGAATTATTTGATGCTGAGGTTTTTGGGGTAAGAATTTTTAATAAAGAAGAAGGACTTGTTGAGTATAAGTATGAGATTGAAAGTGGAGTTAGAGATGATTCAGTGGAAGTTCCATATAGTGATAAGGATAATTATACAGTTTGGTGTATTGATAATAGAAAAGAATTGTTTATTAATGATAATGAAAAGGAATACAATAAATATGTAAATGAAATTAAAGTTCCTGCAGGAAAAATGCCAAGGTCATTATTATTTTGTCCTATGATTGTAGATGATAAAGTATTAGGAGCTATTACCGTCCAAAGTTTTGAAAAAAATGCCTACAAAAAAAATGATTTAGATATTCTTAAAACATTAGCATTTTATACAGGAATAGCCTTAGCTAATGCTCAGCTCTACGAAACACTGGAATTTAAGGTTGCAAATAGAACATTAGAGCTTTCAAGAAAAAATAAAGAAATTATGGATAGTATTAGTTACGCTAAACGTATTCAAGAAGCAACACTTACAAAAGAAAAAGACCGGCTGAGTTTATTGCCAGATTCTTTTGTTTTTTATAAACCTAAAGATATCATAAGTGGAGATTTTTATAGAATAGATCAAGTGGAGAATAAGAATGGTGAAGAATTAACTGTTTTTATGGTTGGCGATTGCACAGGCCATGGTGTTCCTGGTGCAAGTCTTGCAATACTGTGTAATAATATTCTTAAACAATCTCTTTCAGAGGAAAGAGTGCAGTCACCAGGTGATGCATTAAGCTATGCAAGAGAACAATTAAGTGTGTTTTTTCAAAGCTCTGATACAAACTCAACAACTATTGATGATGGAATGGATGTTTCATTCTGTGCTCTCGACAAAGCGACTAAAACTCTTCATTTCTCAGGAGCTAATAGTAATTGTGTAATACTGAGAGGTGAGGAATTTTTTATTTTAAAAGGTGATCGCAGACATGTTGGATACCAAGAAGATAATTCTCTTTTTACTAACCATGAATTTAAAGTAGAAAAAAAGGATTGTATCTATCTTTCTACAGATGGAATTATTGATCAGTTTGGCGGACCAGATAATCGAAAATATATGCGCAAGCGATTTTTGGAATTATTAAAAAGTGGGAATAAAAATATTATGACAGTCCAAGGTGAGGAAATTAAAAATCAGTTTGAGGAGTGGAAGGGACAAGGAGAACAAACTGATGATGTATGTGTGCTTGGAGTTAGAATAAATTAAGCTTTAATGAGAAGGAAATTTGTTATAATATTAATAATTATATTTTTTCAGAAAATTGGGTTTGGACAAGGAGTTTACCATGAAAAATTAATTGAACTTGTAAATCATGCATATTCAGTTAATTTTAAAGCTGAAACAAACAATACTCATTTTAGGTATTTCA
>JAJCYN010000417.1 GCA_029262915.1 Flavobacteriales bacterium | reverse complement strand
ATATCAGTACTTGAAGAAGGGCAAAGTGAGCCGTTAACATTCTTTCTATCTTAGTTCCAAACCAAAGCGTATTAGAGTTAAATCGAAAATGGGCATAATCATAAATTGCTTGATTGTAAATGCCTAAATCACCAGCATTAGTTCTGAAATTATAGTGGTTTATAATAGAAATTAAACCGAAAACAATTCCAAATATTAATGTGACAAAAATTACACCTTTATTCTTTTTTATAACTAGAAGAAAGACTTTCATAAATTAAATTTCTAACAATTCCTTTTGCAAACAATGTAAACTAAAAATATTATTCTTTTTTATTCTGAGCCATATTTTTAGCATTAATAAGCAACATCGTATCTACATTAACATTAGAGACCTTGGCTTGATCTTTTACTAATTTGTACCATTCTTTATCTGATCTAATTCTGTCCAAATAATACCTTACCCATCTATTCTCTATCTTTTCTCCTGAATAAAAACTATTGATTTCTTCAACTACACCAAAGCCTATTCTAAATAAATTCCATTCCGTTATCATTATAATAACCAAATCTGTTTTCGGAAGCGTTAAATTTAAATCCTCTATCGTTTTATTTCGCGTACTTTTTTCTTGATACTTAACCTGTTTATTATAATACCAAAACCCACTCATATTAAATATTTCAGAAGCAAATGCTGTTCTATGCATTTGTTCAAAAAAACTATCTGAAATAACTAACAATTTTTTCTTAGTTTGGGTTAAGTCTTTTTCAACCCTAGTATGTGCGTAGATATATTTTTCATCATTTAGTGGTGTCCAAAGGTTTAATGTTTCTCCAACATCATAGTCTGTTGACCTTGGTATACCCGTAACTTCGATTGAATCTACCACATATTGAGGAAGGTTATAATTATAGTTTTGATTACAGTATTTAACAATAGAGTCAGCAGCCAAAAAAGATCCAAATTCGCTCCAATGAGTTCCATATTTGGGGATTAAATTAAAATTTATTTTACTTTTTTGTTGTAAAAACCAAGTATTAAAATCAATAAAATCGATTTTGTTTTTTTTAAACAAGTTTAAAAAGATTTTGTAATTCGTTGTGTCTGTTATCTTATAATAACTTGGTATTTCTTTATTATAATAACGTGCTTTATTTGGAGCTATAATAACCAACAGTCTTTTACCATCTCGCTCCAAATTGTTTTTTAAAGATTTAATAGATATTACCTTTTGTTTTATCCGTTTTGCTCCCAAAAAATCATCTCCTAAAGAAGTTTTTATATAACGTTCGTCATATAGTATTCCATTAGTTCCATTAACGACAACTTTTTTATTAATTTTATTAAAAATGCTGAGTTGGACTTGGTTGTATGTTCTAATAAAAACTGATCTTACTCCTAAGTGATCATTAAAATAATCATTATATTGGTTTTGATATTCCCCATTAAACCAATTTTTAATTAATAACTCTGGTTTTTCTGTTAGATCAAAAACCCCATTAAGTGGCTCTTCGTTTATGTATGAAAACCAACACTGACTAAGTGGAATAAAGAAAAACACCAATAATATTATAAGTAATATTTTCTTAATCGTTTTTCTCAATTTTAAAATCTAAAATAAATAAACGGACTAAATCCATATTCCTTTCTTAAAAACCTGAACTAAAGCTAGTAAACTTAATTTTTATAAACTTCCTAAGTTTATTTATATATTTCTGCTTCCCCAAACAATACACATATCTATTTGTATTCGTTTTCAATTAATAATTGTCTTATTGTAGCAATCTATAAAACCAAAATCAAACCTACATAAATTTGTTTCAGTATATAGCATTAATACCACATCAAATTGCTTCATACTTTCTTTTACATCAATCGAGTCAACCTTATTAATTCCATCTTTTCTTTTTGGTTTAATGTCTCTATTATAATACCAAAATTCAATCTCTCTATACAATTCTTTTGTAATCGGTGAGTTTAATATTCCATAACTATAGCTATCTCCTATAATTAATAATCTTGGCTTAACAGAAGCTAGGGACTTTTTAAAAATATAATTAGGGTAAGGCATTCTATAAAACGAAGGCTCAAAGATTAAATTCATAACATCGCTAATGTCTTTATCTGATTTTAACAAAGTGTCAGGGTAATCAATTTTATTATACTCAAAATCTATCATGTTTATTCCTCGTATCTGTTCAATAACCTTAGATAAAGAATCCAATGCTACTGCTACACCGTATTCCCCCCAATGAATACCTCCTTTTGAAAAGAGTTTAATATTGTTTTCCTTTTTCAAGAAAAGGAAATAAGAATTAAAATCAATAAAATTAACTCCGAACTTTCTACATTTTGCTACATAACAATTATAATTTGATATTGTTTTTTTAGAGGTATCGTACTCAGAAGGAAAATACTCCGGAAAATAAGACGCCTTTCCTGGAGCAAATGCCATAAGTAAAGTAACGCTATCTTTTTTTAATTCAACCTGTATCCTTTTTATATTAATCATATTGCCTTCAATCCTTTCTTCCCCCACAAAACTATACCCCATATAATCATCTATATATCCTCTTTCGAATAAATAATTGTCTTGCCCAATAACGGTCTTGTTTGATCTTGTTTTTTTATAAAGACTATATTGAACTTGATTATTTACTCTAACAAAAAAATTTCTAAATCCAATATGGTCTTCATAATATTTGCTATAGTCCGCTTGGTATTCACCATTAAACCAATTTTTAATTAATAAATCTGGTTTTTCTGCTAGTTCAAAAACTCCGTTAAGTGGTCTGGTTTTTATAAAATGTAATGCATTTCTTTTAAGAGGAATAAAAATAGTTGCCAACAAAAATACAAGCAGTCCTATTTTAATTTTCCTTTCCATTAAAATCTAAAATAAATAAACGGATTAAATCCAGAAGACGTAATTGCGCCTATACACAAGATCATAAAAATTAAAAAAAGAAAGGTAGATAGAAAGTACCCTTTTATTGAATATTTCTCTGCGTAAAATGCTTTGTTTTCTAGTTTTAACCCGAAATTAAATATAGTAATAAATGCAAATATTATAGCAACAAAAAGAATAAACCAAAACTCTCTATCTAAATAATGATCTATAGATCTAAAATCCATAACAAACATTTTTTTTATCATCCCATTAGCTTGATCTATGGATTTACTTCTAAATAAAACCCATCCTACCATTGTAATAACAAATGTCATCAATATACTCGGATATTTTCCTAAGACCTTATAAACTCTCAATAAAATCAACCTATCCAAAATTAAAAATACCCCATGAAAAGCACCCCATAAAACAAAATTCCAGGCAGCTCCATGCCACAACCCAGAAAGCAGAAAAACTATCCAAAGATTGAAATACAATCTCTTCTTTGTTTCTACTCGGCTCCCTCCAAGTGGTATGTATAGATAATCTCGCATAAAGCTTCCTAATGTAATGTGCCATCTTCTCCAAAACTCTGTAATGCTTTGTGATACGTATGGATTATTAAAGTTCTCTGGAAATTTAAATCCTAATATTTTACCAAGACCTATAGCCATATCAGAATATCCTGAAAAATCATAATAAATTTGAAATGTATATGCCATCGTTCCTATCCAAACAATCGGTGTGGTTAAATCCACCTCTGCCATCGCAAAAACCCGATCTGCTTCAGCTCCTAATACATTTGCAATTAACACTTTTTTGGCTAATCCAATTCCAAACCTGAAGAACCCCAAGAGTTTATTATCTAGCGTTTCTAAATTTTTCCTATCTTCAATTTGATCTGCAATTTCATTAAATCGAACAATTGGTCCAGCAATCATTTGCGGAAATAGCATAATATAAACTAAGTATTGAATTGGCGTTTTTAAAGGTTTGTGCGTCCCTCTAAAAACATCTATTGAATAAGTAAGTGTTTGAAATGTATAAAATGAGATCCCGATAGGGAGTGCAACTGATGTCCATCTTACTCCATCTATACCAATAAAATTTAATGTTGTGTTAAAATTTTCCACAAAGAAATTAGCGTATTTAAAATATAGAAGCAACCCTAAATTAATTCCTATAGAGATCGCTAACAACCAATGTCTGTCTTTCTGAACCTTTGACTTATGTATAGCACCAACGATATAAAAGTCTATTATAACTGATCCGACAACTACAAAAACAAACTTTGGTGCTCCCCAAGCATAGAAAAATAAACTGGCAAAAAGGATTACCCAATTCTTTAATTTGGCTGGCACCAAATGATAAAAAAGAAGAAATACTGGCAAGAAGTATAATAAAAATAAGCTGCTGCTAAATACCATAATATTTATTCCCTTAATTTAATCGTTTGACAAATTAACGTAATCGAATTAATTTATCACAATAATATATCAATCTTGTTTATTTTCTTCCAATACAATTTCTTTATCTTTAATCTTAAAATATTGATTATAAGCTTTATTGTTCCAATCATTAGGATCACGACCTACGTCTGAAGTAAACAAGATTTTAGGTTTTTCCTTTAGGTAGGGAATAATAATTCTTTTTGGTTCATCACTTTCTGTTGCTTCTTTTAATGTCTCAAATCGTTCCCTTAGTTGAGCATCATATTTTTTTGCTGAGCCAGAAAAAGCATCAAAAAGTGCATTATACCCATTTCCTGTAAACATGAGTCCAATCATCATGCCGACAGAGAAAGTTGTTTTTGTTCTTTTACTAAATGAGAACCATGATTTAGTTTGATAATAATTATACCAAACGGTTAGGTTAATAAACCACATTATTAGGAAGAAAAAATAGGCTACATTAAGTGTTCGGTGTTGGCCCAATAGACCTGTTGCCCAATAGGCTGGGAAAACGCAAATAAATATTATTACAAACAACATTAAAAGAGACCCCCAACGGTTGATATAAAATGATTTTTGAAAAAGAGTGCTTTTCTTTCTCAGTTTTTCGTTTAATGAAAAATAAAGTATTGATGCTGTAATTAATGGAACTGAAGCTATCCAAATAAATGAAAACCGACCAACTTGAAGCATTGAATAAAGGAAAGAGAACGAAAAATTATGTGCGTTTTGATAGGCAGCTTGTCGGTATTCATTGCCAGGAGAAAAAATCATTATAGAAGCAAACAGTATGGAAAGTACAAATTGTGAAAGCATCACTTTTTTCCAAGGCAAGTTTTTCTTGTGAAAAATATAGCTCAAAATCGCCAAAAAGAAAACGATTAATAGCGTAACCACTTCATTAAACCCGCAAGAAAAAAACAAAAAAATAGAACTAAAAACAACTATAAGCCTATTCTTATTTCGGATTGTTTTAATCAAAAGAGCCATATAAGCTAAAGCAACAATAATTCCCAATAAATATATAGAGGAACCCGTATACCAATAAATTCCCTCAGAAATAATTGGCATGTTATGTATAAAAAGCAAACTTAAAACAAGCGAAATAATTAACTGTATTGTTTTCGTTTTTCCAGGAAAGAACTGTCTTATAAAAATAAAATTGATTCCAATAAACAAAATTATCATTAAAAAAGAAACAATCTTATAACCCATGAAACTTCCAAACGTAAGTGGATTCAAATAAAGAAAAAGATTAGAAATATATCTTCCATTCCAATATAGATAATTTGAATAAATAAAATTTAAAAAACCATTTTGAATGGCGAACGAAGAAAAACCAAAATCGTCTGCACTTGGGTTTGCAAAAAAACACAAATAACAATACGGAAGAATTGCTAAAAACAATCCAAATAAAAAAAGGTGGTTTTTATTTAATTTTTGCATCGAGGTAAAAATAACTCAACAATGTAAATAATATTCGAAAAAATCAAAATATTGTAATATTTGACAAAAACATCCATAACAGTCTGATTTTTAGTTAATTATGTTTATTTTGTTAAATCCATTTTCTCTGTGTTTTAGGGTTCTTATACCACAAGAGGCTTAAAACCGATTAAATCGCTTTAAAATGGTTTGTTTGGTATAAAATTGAGTGTTTCAAAGGTAAAGAAGTTTCTAAGACAAATTGTTTCACGTGGAACAAAAATCATCTGCCATGGAAAACCATCAATACAGAAATGTCTGATGGAGAAATTCCACTTATCCGAGAAGCTTGACCAATTGTTGTCGGTTTAACTTTAGAAAGTTTATCCACTGCTTCAGCAGACAACGAACTCAATTTTGAATACTCAATGTCTTTATAGATTTTAATATCTTCGAGTCGCATCAGTTTGTCCGCTACTTCTTTTTCTCTTCGAATATAGCCATCATACTTCATTAAAATTTCAGCATTTTCAATTTCAACTTCATTAAACTCAACTAAAGATTCTGCTAATTTATTACTGTTTTCTTTCAATCCATAAACAGTAATGTTCGGTCGAGTAATAACAGAAGATGCTTTAACTTTTTGTTTTAAAGGAGATGATTTTTGGCATTCTAAGTAACTATTTACCTCTTCTGGAACTAGGCTTGTTTTTGCAAAACTGTTAATTATTTTCTCAATGTTTTTTGTTTTTTCTTCAACAGCTTCTAACCTTTTCTTATCAGCCAACCCGAGCCTATATGATAATTCTGTTAGTCTAATATCGGCATTATCTTGTCTCAGCAAAATCCGATACTCCGCTCTTGAAGTAAACATTCTATAAGGTTCTGAAGTTCCTTTAGTAATTAAATCATCTATTAAAACACCGATATAAGCTTCATCTCTTTTAAGGACAAAGGGGTCTTTATCATTGTTTTTTAAATGGGCATTTATTCCTGCCATTAATCCCTGCCCAGCAGCTTCCTCATAACCTGTTGTTCCGTTTATTTGACCAGCAAAATAAAGATTAGTAACTACTTTTGTTTCAAGCGTATTGTTTAATTGTGTAGGTTGAAAAAAGTCATACTCAATCGCATAACCAGGTCTAAACATCTTAGCATTTTCAAATCCAGGAATTAACCTCATTGATTTTTGTTGGACATCTTCTGGTAAAGAAGTAGAAAACCCATTCAAATAAACTTCTACTGTATTCCATCCTTCTGGTTCAATAAATAATTGATGTCTTTCTCTTTCAGAAAAACGCACAATTTTATCTTCTATAGAAGGACAATATCTTGGTCCAAGTCCTTGAATTCTCCCTGCAAACATTGGCGACTTTTCAAAGCCTGTTTGCAAAACATCATGTACATTTTGGTTGGTATAACCTATATAACAACTTCGTTGGTTTGTTAATTTGTATTCCGCTTTATAAGAGAATGTTCCCGGATTTTCATCTCCAGGTTGTTCTTCTAATTTTGAATAATCTATAGATCTTCCATCAACTCTTGGTGGTGTTCCAGTTTTCATTCTTCCAGATTCAAAACCTAAAGAAATGAGTTGTTCGGTTATTCCAATTGATGCTCTCGATCCAGCTCTTCCTCCTCCAAATGATTTTTCTCCAATATGGATTAACCCATTTAAAAAGGTTCCATTTGTAAGGATAACCGATTTAGATTTAAACTCAACTCCAACCTGTGTTTTTACTCCAACACATTGTCCTTTCTCAACCAACAGCTCTACTACCATGTCTTGCCAAAAATCTAAGCTTTTGGTGCTCTCTAACATTAAGCGCCATTCTTTTGAAAAAAGCATTCTATCGTTTTGTGTTCTTGGACTCCACATTGCGGGTCCTTTTGAACGATTCAACATCTTAAATTGTATGGCACTTTTATCGCTAACAATTCCCGAATAACCTCCTAGTGCATCAATTTCTCTCACAATCTGTCCTTTTGCAACACCTCCCATTGCCGGATTACACGACATTTGTGCAATCGCATCCATATTCATTGTAATCAACAAGGTTTTAGACCCCAAATTAGCAGCAGCAGCAGCAGCCTCACAACCAGCATGGCCACCTCCAACAACAATTATGTCGTATCTATTATCCATTAAACATCAAATTGTTTCACGTGGAACAAAAGTTAAATCGACAGTAAAGATAAATAAAAATCCTCCTTAGATCGCATAACTTCTTTATCAGAATCACTCTTATCATCATAACCAACAAGATGTAAAATTCCGTGAATAATTACTCGATTCAATTCATTTTGAAAAGTTGTTTTGAAGGTTTCTGAATTTTCGTTTACACGATCATTACTTATAAAAATATCACAACTTATTATATCATCGACACAGTAATTGAAGGTAATAATATCGGTAAATGTATCGTGCTGTAAATGCTCTAAGTTGATTTTATGAAGGTAGTTGTCAGAACAAAAAACATACGTTATTTCTCCCATAGTTTTCCCTTCCTTGGAAATTGCCTCTTGAATCCAACTTTGGATATCATTTTTATGTTCAAAGTCAAAAAAAATGTCTTCAGAAAGAAAAGAAATAGTATTTTGAAAAGTCATTAATTAGCTGAAAGAGAAAACCTTAGCTTAATTGTTGTGCCATTTTCTTCAAAAATAACATTATCTGCAAGGCTCTTCATTAAAAAGATTCCTCTACCACTTATTTTTTCTAAGTTTTCAGGTAAAGTAGGATCTGGAACTGCATCAACATCAAAACCTGTTCCCTCGTCTTTAATTGTAAATTCTACATCGCTAGTGGTGGTTTCCATATTTAAATTTACCTTCTTATCCGGGTTCAATTTGTTTCCGTGAGTAATCGCATTATTAATCGCTTCTGTTAACGCAATTAAAATGTTCCCATAATGATCTTCTCCAAACTGATATTGTTCACAAACATCATCTATAAAGTTTTCTATTTGTGAGAGACTTTCGAGGTTTGAAGAGAGTTCTATTTGTTGAATAATTCCGCCTTGAATCATTGGTTAATGTTTTGAAAATATTGTGTTACTTTTTTCTTATAAAAATTATTTAAGGTTGGTGGGGTTGTCTTTATTAAGTCCACTTCCTGTTCTTTTTGTTTGTTATACTCAAAAAAGAGTTCAGGGTTACCTTTTATCTGATTTTTTCCTTCTTTCGACTCTCTTTTTTCATCCCACTCTCTTTCTCTATCAGCCTTTTCTGATTCTAACAATCTTGTTAAAATTTCTTTTTGTCGGTTAATTGTTTGTTGAGTAATGCGTTTATTAACTATATCTGTTTCATTTTGTTCCATCATTTTTGAAATACCATTTATTCCTTGTGAACCACTTTTCCCTTTTAATTTATTAAGTTCTTGCCTCACTTTTGCTTGTTGAGCAGCCATTTTAGCTAAAGATTCACTCATTCCTTTTCCTCCTGGCATACCCATTCCTTCTCCTTTTTTGTCTCCTGGCTTTTTGCCACCAGGTTTATTTCCTTTCTCAAGTGCCTTTTTCATTGCCTCCAATTGTTTTTGAAGTTGTTGTTGCATTTTTTTAATTGAACCCATCCCTGATTTTGGTTTCCCATTTCCACCAGGCTTATCACAACTCCCTTCTCCAGGTTTTTGCTGAGCTTGTTTTTGCATTTGTTGTAACGCTTCATCAAACAGTAACGCCAAATTATTAATAGAGGTCATTACGTATTGTTGTCTCGCAGCAGCCATTGGAATTTGTCTGTCAGCCATAAAGTTGATGGTTTTTTCCATGTTGTTATTGATCGCACTTATTTCTTTATTAATGGTTGATTCCAACTGAACAACTCTTTTACTCAAAGCAAAAAGAGAATCCTCTATCATTTTTGCATCATCTTTTAATTTTTTTTGCTGTTGAGTTATAGTCACATATTCCGGGCTCTTTCTATCTATCTTTTTATAGTTCTCCATTAAATCTTCTTGTTCAAATGACAAGTGTAATAGATTATCTAACAATTGTCTAAGTGCATCCATATCTTCTCCTGAGCTTTGTGCTTCCTTTTGCATAGCAGCCATTTTTTGAGCCATTTCACTCATCTTTTGTGCAGCATCCTTTTGAGATTGAGAAGACTTTTTATTCTTCTTATTCTCCAATTGCTCTGAACTGTTTTTCATATCTTCAGAAATCTCTTCTTGTTCTTTTTTCGTGTCTTCCATTCCGTTAGGGTTCTCCAACTCCTTGTCCATTTTCTCTAATTCATCCAATTCTTTTTTTACTTCTTCAAATTCCTCATTTAATTTATCTTGCTTCTCCTTTAATGCTTCATTGCTTTCTTTTTTGTCCTTAGTATCTTTGGATAGGTCATTTTGTTTTTCGGCTAATTCATCTAATTTGTTTTTTACCTCATCTAACTTCTGCTCAAACTCCATTTGTTTAAACAACTCTAAGGATCTATCTAATTCTTTCTCCAAATCTTTATTGCTCATATCCATTTTATCCAACTCCTGTTCTAACATATTCTTATCCAATTTCTCCATCATTTCCTGCAGTTTTTCCATCATCTCCTTCATCTCATCCGTCATTAATTCATCAAACAGCTTTTGAAGTTGCTCTTGCTTTTGAAGAATGTCTTCATTGAATTGTTTATATTCATTTTGCTGATTGTTATTTTTTTCGTTCTCTTTCTGAATATCATTTACTTTTTTCTCTAACTCTTTTTGTTTCTTTAACAACTCTTTCATTTTCTCTTTTTCTTCCCAACCTACTTTTTTCTTTTCTGACAACTTTTTCTTTAATTCTTCCAAATCTTTTTGAATTTGTTTTGCGTCAGAAATGCTTTCACTTAAATTTTTCTTAATGTCTTTGTTTGATTTCGAAGCATCCTTGTTACGC
>JAJCYN010000416.1 GCA_029262915.1 Flavobacteriales bacterium | reverse complement strand
CTTGATAAAGCTGGTAGAGAATATTCAGCTTCTGAAGAGGGGTTAAAGAATTCAAAAGTGGAGGCTTATGTCATTAATTCGTTATCTCACAAAATATTAGCTAATTTTTATATGAAAGTTAACAAACCTTCAGTTCCTACTAAATTTTTTAGTAATAAAAAGGATGCAGAAGCTTGGTTAACCAAATATTTATAATCATTTCTAACAAATGATATTCTTGTCATTTCCATGACAATCAAACAATCAAAAACCAATTAACTTTATACCATAAATTGCAAAGGGGTTTGCAATTGTAGTAGTAATTTTTAAAATCGAGTTCTCTTGATTTAATCCCTGGTTGGTTTTCTTGTTTTATCAACTGGGGATTTTTTATAACGTATCATTCCGATTGGATTCTGACTTTTTCTGTCAGAAAGAATAGAGAAATCTTTTAAGTTAAGTATTAGGGAGTCAAAAGATACTTTGACTATACTCTGCATAACAGACAGTTTTTATTATTTTCACAATGTGAATTACTATCTAAATAGATTCTCGGCTCGAGAACAATTAATTAAGGAAAAACCCAATGATGATTTAGGAATTGTTGTAGTTATTCCTTGCAATAACGAACCAAGTTTAACAACTTCTTTAGAGAGTCTTTTTAATTGTATAAGACCAAACTGTAGTGTAGAAGTTATCGTTGTAATTAATGCTTCAGAAAAAGCAGGGAGAAATATTCTTCATCAAAATGAAGCATCTTTTAAGGATGCTATTGAGTGGAGAGAAGAGCATCAAAATGAACAAATAAAATTCTTTTTTATAGAAGAAAACACACTTCCAAAAAAACATGCAGGAGTAGGGCTAGCCCGTAAAATAGGAATGGATGAAGCTATTAGAAGATTTAAACTGATTAATAATCATCGAGGAATTATTGCTTGTTTTGATGCGGATGCTCTTTGTGAAACAAATTATTTGTCTGAATTATCAATTCATTTTAAACAGTATCCAAAATCTCTAGCCTGTTCCATTCATTTTGAACACCCTATTACTGGAAATGATTTTTCAGAAGAAATATACAAAGGAATAATACAATATGAATTACATTTAAGATATTATAAAAATGGATTGGCTTATGCGGGATTACCTTATGCTTATCATACAATTGGGTCAAGTATGGCGGTAAGAAGTGATGCTTATCAGAAACAAAATGGAATGAATAAACGAAAAGCAGGAGAAGATTTTTATTTTTTGCAGAAGCTAATTCCGTTAGGAAGTTTTACTGAATTGAAATCAACAAAAATTATTCCTTCTCCACGAGTTTCCAATAGAGTTCCTTTTGGAACAGGAAAAGCAATGCAAAATTGGTTAGATGAAGAAAAACAGGAGTTACTCAGTTATCATCCAAAATCATTTATTGATTTAAAACGGTTTTGCGATTCAGTTGTCGATTTGTATGACAATAAGAATGTTATTCCAAAAACGGTTCAAGTCTTTTTAGATTCAATTAATTTTGAAGAAAACTTATTGAAAATCAAAAAGAACAGTACTTCGTCAACACATTTTGTTGAAGTATTTTTTAAATGGTTTAATGCATTTAAAGTGTTGAAATATATGCACTTTGCTAGGAATAACTACTATGTTGATATTCCAATTTTTGATGGAGCAAATGAATTGTTAGAGATGATTGGAAAATCAAAAAAAGAAAGTATTAAAGACTTATTGAGTGAGTACAGAAGAATTGATGTTAGTTGAAAAATAATATAAAAAATACTTAGTCGTTTTTATGTAGATCATTTTTCTCCATTTCTATTCGACAATGGTTTAATCGCTGAATAGCTGTAATGTTAGACATAACAGAAACAAAGATAATAGGTACTGTAAAGACAGAAATGGTCTCAAAAATAGTGAAATCAGTACCAGGTATTTTGATAATATAAGGACCAAAAACCCCATAAATTATTCCACAAACCATAGCAGACATTCCAATTATCACAACTCTTGCTGGGCGTTGCATCATTCCAATACTACAATCAATTCCCAAAGCTTCAGCCCTTGCCCTTGTATAACTAACCATCATAGAACCAATTAAAGCGACAAAAGCAAACAAAGAACTTATAAAATAATCATGAGAAATAAGAAAATAACAAATTCCTAAAAACATAACCAGTTCACTATAGCGATCTATAACAGAATCATAAAAAGCACCAAAAGTGCTTGATAGATTTCCTATTCGGGCTAATCTCCCATCCATCATATCAAATAATCCAGCTATTTGAATTGTAAATCCAGCCCAGCCAACATAAATCATGTTTGTTCTATCTGGTTGTTCAGCTCCAACTATCAAAAGAATAGCTGCACCAATATTTAGGAGTAGCCCAAATGAAGTTATCATATTAGGAGTAACTCCTAGCTTGTGCATCAGTACAATAAAAGGATTTAAAATAGTATAGATTACTTGTTGAGCCTTGCTTTTAAATGACATTTAAATTTGTTTGTATAACGATGCCAAAAATAGTTAAAACTTTGGGTTACAAATTGTCGTGAACACAATATATTATCATAAATCAATTGTTAGAAACTATTCAAGTTTTTAATATATCTTTGCTGCCCTAAAAATGAATAAATTATGGCTTTAAAATGTGGTATAGTGGGGCTTCCTAATGTTGGGAAATCTACTTTGTTTAATTGTTTGTCTAATGCAAAAGCACAATCAGCAAATTTTCCTTTTTGTACAATAGAACCAAATATTGGAGTAATTACTGTACCCGATGATCGATTAGAAAAATTAGAAAAATTGGTGAATCCAGAAAGAGTTCAACCAACAACCATTGAAATTGTTGATATTGCTGGATTAGTAAAAGGAGCAAGTAAGGGAGAAGGATTAGGAAACAAGTTTTTGGCTAATATTAGAGAAACAGATGCGATTATTCACGTATTAAGATGTTTTGATGATGATAATGTGGTACATGTTGATGGGAAAATAGACCCTATTAATGATAAAGAAGTAATTGATTTTGAACTACAGTTGAAAGACTTAGAAACAGTGCAAAAGAAGTTAGATGGAATAAAACGTAAGGTAAAGACAGGAGATAAAGGAGTAGTTAAAGAACAAGAAGTGTTGTTACGTTACGAAGCTGCTTTGGAAGCTGGTAAGTCTGCAAGAACTGTTGATGTTACAGATGAAGAATTTGAATTCATAAAAGATGCTCACTTATTAACTGCTAAACCAGTATTATATGTATGTAATGTAGATGAGAATACTGTAGTAGAAGGCAATAATTATGTTGAAGCAGTAAAAGAAGCAGTAAAAGAAGAAAATGCCGAAGTAATAATGATAGGAGCTCAAATAGAAGCAGACATCGCAGAATTAGATACTTACGAAGAAAGACAAGAATTTTTACAAGATATGGGATTGCAAGAAGCTGGGGTAAATGTGTTGATTAGAGCAGCTTATCGTTTGTTAAATTTAGATACTTATTTTACTGCTGGAGTAAAAGAAGTAAGAGCTTGGACCATCGATAAAGGAATGACAGCTCCTCAAGCAGCAGGGGTAATACATACTGATTTTGAAAAAGGATTTATTAGAGCAGAGGTAATTAAGTACAATGATTTTGTTTCTTTAGGTTCTGAATCAGCTTGTAAAGATGCCGGTAAAATGGGAGTAGAAGGAAAAGAGTATGTTGTGGAAGACGGAGACATTATGCATTTTAGATTTAATGTATAATCAAATTTATATAGTGCCAACTAAATAAAAATATTTGTATCTTTAAGGCATGTCATGGTTCGGTAAAAAAAAGAAAGAAAAGAAAGTTAGTTACGTAAAACAAAAACTTCGTTGGTTTGAAATACCAGCAAGAGATTTTCATAGGGCTACAGTATTCTATTATAAAGTTTTCGGAATGCAGATAGACGAACTAGAATTAAATGGCATTAAGCATGGCATTTTTAAGTTAGGAGAAGGGCAAGTAAAAGGAGCTATTATTGATAATGGAGATACTGAAATAAAAGGAGGACCTGTTTTATTTTTTGATGGAAGCCCTTCTTTAAGTGAATTAGAATCAAGAATTATTGCCAATGGAGGCCAAATTTTAGTAAGCAAAACATTGATTAAAAATGAAACTACTGAAGGAGATAGTGTGTTACCCGAAAATTTTATTGATGGAAGTAGGTTAGGTTACTTTGCTTATTTTTTGGATACTGAAGGAAATAAAATGGGACTTTACGGAAGTAGTTGATTTTTTAAAACAACCTTAATTGATTACTTGGTCTGTGAAAAGTAGTTAAGTCGTATTCGGGAATTTCTATTCCTTTTAAGTATTTATTACGAGCAACTCTAAATAGATGCTTTATCATAAAAGAAGTTTCACCATGTAATTTCATTCTGTTTTTTCCTTTACTGTATAAATTACCACCATTAATTTCTTTAATCTGATTCATTACTTTGTTAGCTCTATCAGGATAGGTTTCTCTAATCCAATTTTCAAAAATTTCTGCAATTTCTCCGTTTAATCTAACTGTTGTGTAACCAACAGCTAAAGCACCTAACTTTGCTACTTTTTTAACTATGTTTGGTATTTCGTGACTATTTAACCCTGGTATAATAGGTGCAACCATAACTATAACTGGAACGTTATTTTTAGAAAGCAACTCTACAGCTTTTAGTTTTTTCTGTACAGAAGTAGTTCTTGGCTCCAATACACTTCTTAATTTATTATCAAAAGAAGTAATACTTATTCCGACTCGTACCAATTTGAGCTTAGCCAATGGAATTAGAATATCCAAATCTCTTAGTACCAGTGCATTTTTAGTTAGAATACTTACAGGATGTTTGTATTTTAAACAAACTTTGAGAAGCCCGCGAGTCAATTTTAATTTTTTTTCAATGGGCTGATAACAATCGGTATTGCCCGATAACATAATTGGACTAACAATCCACTTTTTGTTATTAAACTGTTTTTCCAGCAATTGAGGTGCTTTTGGTTTGTAAATAATTTTTCGCTCAAAATCTAACCCAGCACCATACCCCCAATATTGATGACTTTCACGAGCATAACAATAAATACAACCGTGTTCACATCCTTGGTAAGGATTCATGGAATACATAAAAGGAACAACAGGACTATAAATCTTATTCACTATTTTTTTTGGATGTTCTGCAGTGTATTGTGTTTTAGTATTTTGAATATCAGAAATATCAACACCTTCAATGTGTTCTACGGTATATTCATTCCTAAAGAATTTATTCTTCACTTGTATTTGACTGCCTCTTCCTCTTATTTTTTGCTTCATATTCATACTAATTTTTAATTTTTATAAAAATAACTACAAAAAGTAGATTATTTGACTTATATTTGTAGTTATGAGAAAAATAGCAAAAAATATTAAGCACTTAAGAAGTCTTAAAGAGTTAACA
>JAJCYN010000415.1 GCA_029262915.1 Flavobacteriales bacterium | reverse complement strand
TAAAAGGCAAATGCTTTCTGGATATGCAGAAGCATTAAAACACGCTTTAATTAAAGATGTAACATATTGGGAACAACTTGAAAACGGGATGTTGTCTGATGCGAAAAACTGGATTAAACTAATTACTTCGTCTATTCATATAAAAAATGACATTGTCTTAAATGATCCTTTTGAAAAGGATGAAAGAAAATTGTTGAATTTTGGACATACCATTGGGCACGCCATAGAGAGTTATTCATTAAAAAATGATGAAATACCATTGTGCCATGGAGAAGCTGTAGCAATTGGAATGATATGCGAAAGTTATATTTCCACTAAACAACAAGGTTTGTCCGAGGTTGATTTAGAATCTATCGCTTCTACTATCACCAGTTTTTATAATTCTTATCGACTAAAAGAAGTAGATTTCCATCAATTAATTGAGCTGATGAAAAATGATAAAAAGAATGAGAACAACGGAATCATTTTCACACTTTTATCTAAAATAGGAACAGCTCATTTTAATCAAGAAGTTGAAGTTGAGTTAATTTTAGATGGATTGAATTACTATAATTCGTTAATTGGCGATAAGGTTGTAAACTGATGTCCATTTCAATCTCACATCCTACGCAAATAGTTAAAGGAGAAATATGGCTTACTTCTTCAAAAAGCGAAAGCAATAGGGCCTTAATTATTCAAGCTTTATGTAATGATGATTTTAAAATTGATAACCTTTCAATTTCTGATGATACCAGGATATTAAAAGTATTGCTTGATAAAATAAGCTCGCAAAAAGAAGTTGTTCGAGCAGATAATGATGGAGTTGAAAATTTTGACGAAGACACTGACAATTATCGGCAGACATTGTCTGCTGGATTAGCCGGAACGGTTATGCGGTTTTTAACAGCATTTTTAGCAATAAAAAATGGAGATACTGTTTTAACGGGTGAGCACAGAATGAAAGAAAGACCAATAAGAGTATTGGTTGACGTTTTGAGACAATTAGGTGCCAATATTGAATATATGGAAAAAGAAGGGTTTCCTCCTTTAAAAATTACGGGGGTAGCACTTGAAGGAGGTAAGATTACAATCGATGGCAGTATAAGTAGTCAATACATTTCTGCATTATTGATGATTGCTCCTAAACTGAAAAATGGGATTCAAATTGAATTTTCTGGCGAGATAATTTCAAAACCTTACATCAATATGACCATTGAAATGATGCGGTATTTTGGTGTTTCAGTTCGTTGGGAAGGAAGCACTATAATAGTTGATGCTGGTAATTATAAAGCAAAAAATAGTTCTATTGAAGCAGATTGGAGTGCTGCATCCTATTGGTATAGTATGGTTGCATTAGCAAAAGAAGCAGATATAACGCTTTATGGGTTGAAACAACAAAGTTTACAAGGAGATGCTGTGGTTCAAGAAATTTATAAAAAAATGGGGGTTAAAACGGAGTTTGTAAATGGAGGAATTCGATTAACAAAAATTTGTCATCCTGAGCTTGTCGAAGGATTAATTTTTGAATATGATTTTACCAATTGCCCAGATATTGCTCAAACAGTTGCAGTAACTTGTGCTGCTTTAAATATATCAGCAAAATTAACCGGTTTAAAAACACTACGAATTAAAGAAACAGATAGAATTATTGCTATCCAAACAGAATTGAATAAGTTGGGTTTTAATGTAGAAGTTGAGGAAGATGATATTATAATTCATTCAACAACGTCATTGCGAACGGAGAGTAGCGAAGTGAAGCAATCTCACTCCGATAAGAAGATTGCTTCGTTCCTCGCAATGACGAGTGTTAAAACCTACAACGACCACCGAATGGCAATGGCTTTTGCTCCATTAGCATTGCTAGGAAAAATTACAATTGAAGATGAAAATGTTGTAGCTAAATCTTATCCCAATTTTTGGAAGGATTTGGAAAAGGTTGGATTTAATGTTTGAAAAATGACACATTTTTATTACTGAGATACTTTAAAAACAGATGGTTCAGGAGAATCAAATTCAATACACTTTATATAGGTTTTTGCTATTTTCTTAAATATTTTTGGTTTAACATGCATTTCATCATACCAATTCTTGATTTCGCCATTTGTTACACCTCTTGAATCAATGTGGTATACATTATGAAGAGTATTATCTTCTACAATTGAAACTAAAATTTCATTGAATATATAAATTAAAGAAAATGTTACATCTTGTTGCTTTTTAGGTTCAACACCTGCTGTATTTAAACCATCAGCTAGCCAATGACCATTATTCATTCCCCAGTTAATAAGAAATTTTTTTATTCCAGGACCCTTCTTATATGATGGGATTGGGAAATCATATCCTTGAGTTATTATTTTAATGTCTGGAAATTTATTTTGGATATTTCTAATTATATATCTATAAATTAATTCAAAAGTCCACATTAATGAATAAAATTCTTTTGACAGAATAGTAAGACCATATATCAAAGATTGTTTTTGTTTATTGGTAAGAACATCGTCTTTTATATTTATAATTTTGTTAAGATAAGGGTGAGAATTAATAACATTATACAATTCGTTTTCTTTTACATTTTCAAAATCATTTTTAAAATATCCATTTTTTATCTTTACAAGGTTGCTGATTTTTTTTCCTCCCACAATGTCATTACCTGCTCCACTTAATAATATTACATTTGGTTGTATTGTTGATATTTCTGGTAAATAGTCACCATCAGTAATTATTTTAACCATCCATTCTCCACCCATTGCAGAACTATAAATAGCATATTTTTTATCCTGTTCTTTTGCCTGTTTATCAATATTATCAATTAAGTCTTTAATTAATGGATGTTGAAACCAGGAATCTCCTTCTACATAGATTTTTTTGTGATTTATGTCTTTTCGTAAACGTGTAAAATATTTATGGTTTCTTTTTTTATTACTTTTTCTGTTCATTTTCCCCATTCTATCTTTATGGGCTTGTCCTAAATCTGAGGTATTGTTTAAATCATAAATTCGCAGAAATATTTTTTTAAGGTCAGAACTATTAATGCGGTCATCCTTTTTTGGATTATTAATAAGTGTATTTATATCATCTCTTGTGATATTTTTAGGACTTTCTAAAATTTTATTTAGTAACTCTTTTTTCATTTTTTATATACAGATTATTTAAAAACTCTTCATTTGTTCCTGAATTGTTCTTTCCTAAATTATTGATTTCTAATATTTGTTTAATTTAATTATTTACTTTTTTCAAGTATTTTATTTCTAAACTTGTTAGGTATCATGTAGTTATCATGAATTTTCTTGAATACGTTTTTAATATCATTATGAACCTTATGCTTTTTTAAAAGTCGCCCTATTTCATAAACACTATGAAAAGTAGGGAAAATATTTTCTGATTTCTTAAATGCTTTGATTGCTTCTTCTAGATCTTCATCTAAAAGGAAACGAAAACCTTTTTCCTCCCATGTGGTCGCTTCGCTGAATTTACTTTTAGCTCCTGACTCTATTATTTTTTCCTCAAATGCCAATTTGTCTTTTTCCGCTTCTGCTTCTGCTTTCCTTGCATTTTCTGAAGCAATTTCTGCTTTTGCAATTTCTTTTGCATTATCTAAAATTTTCTCAAATAAATTATAGGTTAATGTATCCATTATGCTATCAGAATTATTCATATTAAATTCTTCCAGCCGATACAATGCGTCTCTAAGAATACTTACAGCAACCGTTCTTTTCCCTAATTCAGAAACGTTTTGAGTAATTTTAGTTATTTGCTCTGCAGATAATGAGTCTCCAGATTTTAAAGCACCTGTCAACTTAGTTGTCAAATCAGTTACGTTTGCTACAATAGCATCTGGAGAAACTTCAGAAAGAATGCGAACATTTCCTGCTGTATCTTGCCATACAATATTCCCTTTAGTAGATGCATCAAAAGGAATAACATAGACACTACTACTACTCTTAGTGCTACTAAATTTAAGTTTTTTTGGCTTTGGCTTACTCGATATTGTCATTCTATGTGTGCAACTACTGGATAATATGGTTATAATTGCTATAATAAATATATTCTTCATAATTTCAATTTAAGTTCTTGTAACAATGATTAATTTTAAATGTAGAGATTAAAGATTCTCTTTATAGTCCATTTTTTATGGACAAAAAGATTTATAAGATCATTTATTTCGATGTTTTTAAGAAATTCAAGCGGATCCTTAAGAAAGTCTTCTCTTAATCAGTTTTAATAAAATTATTTATAATAGTTTTCGCATCGTCTTTATAAGAATTATAAATCTCTAATATTTTATCAGCTTTAACTTTATCAGGATTAGTTTCGATTATTTTTATTGAAACTCCTGCAAAAATCCCACCTTTTGGCAAAGGAATAATGTCAGTACGATATTTGTCGTTTTCTAATTTATGATTTCCAAACTTAATTGAAGATAAAGAAATCGGATGTAATTCTTGTGATTTTTTTTCTTCACCAATATAAAAAAAAGGTTTAATTTCAAAAGTATAATCAAACATTCTACTTTTTTTAGTAGTCTTGGCTTTTGAGTATTTTAAATCAATACTTTCAATGTAGTAGTAGTAATAATCTCTATTCTTCACTTCATTAGCCTTTAAAACGACTTTTAATGAAGTTTCGAATTTTGAATTTAGATATATTTTTCGTTCAAAAATTATATTTGGAATTGTTTTATTATCTGCTTCTAGATAGCTATTTTGAGTTGAATATTCTCCTGTAAATTTCTTTTGTCTTTTTTCAAGAGAATTGGTTGCTATTTTAAACCCTAAATCAATTGCAGAAGGTATAAATGATGCTAAGGAGAGGG
>JAJCYN010000414.1 GCA_029262915.1 Flavobacteriales bacterium | reverse complement strand
TATTAATGGTTGATGATGATGAGATGTTCTCATTAATGGTGAATGAAGCTTTAAAGCTTGAGGAAAATATTGAGCTTAAAATAGTTAGTACAGCTAATGATTTTTTTAATTCATTAGATTTTCAGCCAGATATTGCCGTTATAGATTACAATTTACCTGATAAAAATGGATTAGAAATTTTAACAGAATTACAACAGCAAAACAATGTGATTGTGCCAATAATTCTTTCTGGTCAAGAAGATATTAATGTGGTGGTAAATGCATATAAAAATGGTGCACAACGTTATATTATTAAAAATGAAAATGCAACGATAGAATTGATTCAAAACATTAGAGAATTAAGTAAAAACATAGCAATAAAGAAGGAGTTAGAAGCATTAAAAGATAACGTAATTGAACAAAATCATCGCTATAAGAACATTATTGGAGAAAGTGCTGCCATTAACAAGGTATTTCGTTTAATGCAAAAAGTAGAGAACATTGATATGCCTGTATTAATTACAGGAAAAAATGGAACAGGAAAAGAATTAATAGCACAAGCATTACATTACAATTCGGATAGGAAAAGAAGGCATTTTGTGGCTGTAAATGTTGCAGCTATTCCTGAAGACTTAATAGAAAGTGAGTTATTTGGGTACGAAAAAGGAGCTTTTACTGGAGCCAATGGTAAGCGTATTGGAAAATTTGAGGAAGCTAATAAAGGGACACTTTTTTTAGATGAAATTGGAGACATGAATATGAGTTTACAGACTAAACTACTTCGTGTTTTACAAGAAAGAAAGCTAAGTAGATTGGGAGGTAATAAAAATATCGATTTGAGTTGTAGAGTAATAACGGCAACAAACAAAAATTTATGGAAAGAAGTACAAGAAGGTAAGTTTAGAGAAGATTTATATTTTAGGCTACAAGGTTTTATTATTGATTTACCTCCATTAAAAGACAGGGATAATGATGTTATTATTTTAGCAAAACACTTTGTAACTACTTTTTGTAAACAACAAAAAATACCAAAAAAAGAGTTTAACCCAGAAGCAATTAAACAAATGATGAGTTACTCTTGGCCAGGAAATGTAAGGGAATTAAAGTCAATGATGGAAAGAGCTATATTAATTAGTGATACACTAACCATAGAAACAGAAGATCTGGTATTTTTAAAACAAGAACTTTCAATACATAAATATGAAAAATACAGCTAAAATTTTAATAGTAGACGACTCGGAATTGATTAGAATGAAATTATTTTGTATGCTCAAAGAAGAGTTTGGAGAGAGTAATTTAGTATTTTCAGAGACTGTAGAAAAAGCTTGGGAAAAACTTATTAAAAACACCATAGATGTTGTTTTATTAGATATCTATCTACCTGGAGAAAATGGAACAGATTTAATTAGTGATATGCTTGCAAATAAAAGGCTCAAAGATATTCCAGTAATCGTAATTACCGGAACCAAAGAGGATAGTTTTGTAAAAGCTTCTTTTGAAAAACATGTTTATGCATATTTACATAAACCAATAGATAAAATTAGATTATTCGAAACCATAAAAGAGTGTATAAACTAAGCTAGTTTATAACTAACTAATGAATATTAACAACAATTTCATTTCTCAATTCTGTAATCATAGTATTGATTTTTGACCGAATCGCAGGAGTTATTTGATCTTTAAGTTCATAACTATCTGTTTCATCATTAAAATAGATGTTGATCTCGTTAAAAGCTATTTTTAGCTTTCCTAATTTATCGACAACTATAGCTATCTTGGGGTTAGAAGTATAACCATCCAAAAGAACCAAGAAATTATCTAAAAATAATTTTTGTTGTATAAAAATGTTGTTATGCTCTTCTAACCATATATTAGAGACATTGGATGAGCTCGCTATATGTAAGCCTTCTATATATGCTCCAGTAAGAATAAGTAAGCCTAAAGCTTCATTTTCTGTTTCACTTATATACTGGTTAGCTTCATTGTATCCATCCAAAATAATTTTGCATAGCGAGTCTTGATTATCGAGGTTATCATTAAATCGTTGCCTAAACCCATCGTTTACATACAATGCAATAGGAAGTTCTTCCATAATGAATTGAATATCCTTAGCGTAACTAAGACTTTTTTGAGTATTGTTATAAATAGTAGCATAACCTAGATCTGTTAAGTACATTCCTAGGGCTAAAGACAGGTCAATATCAGAACTAGCCATAATATTTCCATTTTCGAGAAGTAAATTTTCATTGTAATCTACCTTCATTACCCTTAAAGCAGTGGCAATTTGCAATGGAGTGGGCATGGTAAACATTTTCACTTCACCATTATCTAATCCTAATTGGTTAGGGAGGTTGATGTCTTCTATTAAAGTGTCCGATAAATTCTCAGTAGCATCATTCAATTCTTCATCTCCAGAACAAGAAAAAATGAAAAATGAAAAGATTATCAAGATTGACCAAAAATTAGCTTTAAGCATAGTTTATTTTTCGGAAAAGATAGAAAAATTATTTAACAACAATTTTATTTGCTTGATTTTTCCCATTAGTAGATGCTTTAACAATATAAACTCCAGGAGCTAAGTTATTAGATGAGTTTAAGTGGAAAGAAATGTCTTGACTCTTACTTTTAGGGGTAATTCGATTAACTATTTTTTTACCAAAAGCATCATATAGCTCAATATCTACTTGGTTATTAGCCAAAGGACAATCTTTTAAATCAATTGTACAACTTCCTACGCAAGGGTTAGGGTAAACATGTAACGTACAAATTCCATCTTCATCTTTATTAAAATTTACAGCAAGTAAATCAACATATTCATACTTTCCATCAAAATCAGTTTGTTTTAATCGATAATAGGAGGTTCCCATTAGAGGCGAATCATCATATTGCTCATATTCTCTAACGATATTACTATTCCCACTTCCAGGAATTTCAGCTATATTTTCAAAATTAAGTCCATTCTCACTTCTCTCAATGGTAAAATAATCGTTATTTACTTCAGCAGCTGTTTTCCAAGTTAATTTTACTGAAGTATTATCAATTTCCGCATCAAAACTTATTAATTCAATTGGTAATGGAGTTCCAAAAAAAGCTGGACCATTCACATTCCCATCAGATGTTCTCCAAACTTCTGTACCACAAATTTCAATTTTGTTATTTGCACCACCACCACCACCAGTGGACGTAATTAGTCCTCCAGGATTAATTGTAATTCCAGAACCACAAGGTAATTTTAGTTTTTGTCCATTGGTATTAAAATCTAATGTTCCATTAATAACGATAAACATAGGAGATCCACAAGCAGAATAATCCTGTTGAGTTTCAACGGTTATAACATCCCCAGCAAGTATTGTTATAGTGTCTCCACAAGCAGGAATGCTCGGTGACCAACTAGCAGGTGCTCCCCAAGCTCCACCACCAGTACCATTCGATGTAACAATAGTAGCATAACCAAGATTAAAAAAGAAAATAACTGAAATCGTTGTTAAAAAAGTAGAAATTTTAAACATAATACCTTGTTTTTAAAAGTAATACGATATAAGTAATAAATAGTTGCATTTTAGTGTTAGCTTTAAAATAATGAAGTCTGATTACTCTCCAATTCTAAAAGATGTTTTTTTCTCCATAAACCACCCCCAAAACCAGTTAAACTTCCATCAGAACCAATAACTCTATGACAGGGGATTACTATAGGAATTCTGTTGCTACCATTTGCTTTAGCAACTGCTCTAATGGCTTTTAAATCTCCAACAGCAATTGCTTGTTCTTTATAAGTACGAGTGCTTCCAAAAGGAATATTTAATAGTTCTTTCCAAACTTTAATTTGAAAATCAGTACCAATTAAATCAAGTGGAACATCAAAAATTTTTCGTTCCCTATTAAAGTAAGCCCTAAGCTGTTTTTCGAGCTGTTTAATGTGTTTGTTAGAGCCTATTTTTGATTCGTAATCTTGATTGGTTTTAAACTCAGTTTTTTCACCAAATTCTAACAT
>JAJCYN010000413.1 GCA_029262915.1 Flavobacteriales bacterium | reverse complement strand
ATTCACTTGAGGTTCTATGATAAGTATATGGCATCCAATTATAATAGGACAAAGTTTTGTCCATATCCCAAGGTAACATTTTCCACTTTCCAGTACTATATAAATCATGGTAGAGGTAATAGTTGTGATAATAAGTACTGCTATTGGATAAAAACATATTAAGAGCTAACATATTTATGAATTCATCATATTCAAATGACTCTTTTATAAAACCTTGAAAAGAACTGTCGGGAACATTATTTATGTCATCAATTAACTTAGTTAAATCGTTATGATCACTTTTTTTATTTGTTTTCTTTTCCCATTTAAGATCAAAATCATCAAAAATACTTAAACAAGCTCCGTCCTTAGTTGCTTTGTATAGATTCCCTTTTTTATCCAGATTGTTATGTGCAAGAAAATCTTTATCCATGTTCTCAACTTGTAAGAATAGTCCATGAAATTCTCCGTTAACGAATACTTTAACGTGTTCAGAATTATAGCAAATTTGACCAGACTGTTGCATTAATTTACTAGACAGATATTGACGAATATAGCTTTTGTCAGCATATTCAGCATTAAGATTTAAAGTTTTAGGGATATGATCTATTAGAAGGGAATCGAATTTTATTTTTAATGATTTTTTTGGGTCTTTTCTGGAGGTATCTCCCCTAATTCTCATTCGTGCAATTCGTGTTTCTCCGTTATGTGAAATTTTTATTGGAATGTAAAGATTTGTTCCATACTCCTGTTGAATTTTAAAGAACTCTTGAGGGGCACATTCAATATAATATTCTTTAATCACATTTGGTGTGGTGGTTTTTTCAGAAGAGTTGTTGTTACCGCAAGAAATACAAAAAAAGATGGAAACAAAACCATAAAAAAAAGGATTAAAAAAAGGAATGAATCGCAAGCTTGTTTTATTAATAAAAATCATTTTCCTTTAACCTTCAAAGGGTTTTCATTTATTTTTTCAGAAAACATTCTGTTTTTATGAATATCGCAAGCCATATAGATTGCTTTTCTAAACGAACTTTCTTCAGCTTTATTTTGTCCAGCAATTTCATAAGCAACACCATGGTCAGGAGAAGTTCTTATAATAGATAGCCCAGCAGTAAAATTAGTGCCATTACCAAAAGAAAGAGACTTAAATGGAATTAACCCTTGATCATGGTACATGGCTAAAATAGCATCAAATTTTTTGTAGTTACCTGACCCAAAAAAACCATCAGCAGAATAAGGACCAAAAACATTTACACCAACACTTTTGGCATTATTAATGGCAGGAATAATTATATTTTCCTCTTCTTTTCCAATTAAGCCATTATCACCAGCGTGAGGATTTAACCCTAATACGGCAATTCTTGGTCCATCAATACAAAAATCTTGTATTAAAGTGCGGTTTAGTATTTTTAGTTTAGTAAAAATATTATCTGCAGATAGCGTATTTGCTACTTTATTTATAGGTATGTGGTTAGTAGCAACACCAATTTTAATGTTTTCATTTACCATTAACATTAACGATTCCCCTTCAAATTTATCAGTTAGATATTCTGTATGACCAGGAAAATCAAAGTCTTCAGATTGAATATTGTCTTTGTTAATAGGAGCAGTAACCAAAGCATCAATAATTCCAGTAGTTAAATCAGCTGTTGCAGAATCAAGCGAAGTTAATGCATATCTCCCTCCTTCTTCAGTAGATTCTCCTAAAGAGATGGTTACTTCTTCTTGCCAGCATTCTATTAAGTTTGGTTTTTTTTCAGAGGCTTCTTTTGCATTTTTAATCCTATTAAAACTAAAATCATTTATTTCTAATGCTTTTCTATGAAATGAAGCCATTTTAGATGAGCCATAAACCACAGGAGTACAAATATCAAGCATTCTTGCATCCTGGAAAGTTTTAATGATAACTTCCATTCCAATACCATTAATATCTCCAATACTTATCCCTATTTTTATTTTTTTTGACATTTTCTTCTAGTAATTTTTTACAAAATCATAAAATAAACGAACACCAACACCTGTACCGCCTTGAGATAAGTAGTTATTTTGTTTCTTTAAAAACGCAGGTCCTGCTATATCTAAATGTATATAGGGATAATCAGTAAAGTTTTCTAAGAACTTGCCTGCAGTAATAGAACCTCCTGCACCATTCCCAAGATTAGTAAAATCTGCAATAGACGACTTTAATTGCTCGTTGTATTCGTCCCAAAAAGGAAATTCTGCAATTCTTTCAAAATCATTATTTCCACTTGCTTTTAGTTTATTCATTATTGTTTCTTTCGCATTTCCCATGCCTACAACACCATAATGACCAATTGCAGCAGCAGCAGCACCTGTTAATGTAGCAATATCTAATACCAATTCTGGTTTGTATTTTTGAGCATAACTTAATGCATCAGCTAAAATTAAACGTCCTTCAGCATCTGTATTTAAAACTTCTACTGTTTTTTTATTATGCATTGTAATTACATCCCCTGGGGCATAAGCATTACCGCTCGGACGGTTATCTGTGGCGGGAACCAAACCAATAACATGAAAAGGTAATTTGTTTTTAGAAATGGCATAGACCCCACCAATTACGGCAGCAGCACCTCCCATATCACACTTCATAAAATCCATTGAATTTGCGGTTGGTTTTAAGCTTAACCCTCCCGTATCATAAACAACGCCTTTTCCAACTAAAATAATTGGGTTTTTGTTTTTAGCATTTTTTGGTTTCCATTCTAAAATTGAGAACGTTGGAGGTTCTATACTTCCTTTATTTACCGCTAATAAACCTCCCATTTTTAAAGAGTTGATTTTAGCTTTATTAAAGACTTCAACTTTAAACCCAGCTTCTTTTCCTAATTTTTTTATTTCTTTGGCAATTTGTGTTGCTGTTAAAAAGGATTGAGGTTCATTTACCAAATCTTTAGCATAATTAGCTCCGTTAGCAATGGTTTGAATTTCTGCTACAGCAGCATTTTTAAGTAATCCAACTACTTTTATTGTTTTTAAAGCATTTTCTTTTTTCTCAGAAAAATATTTTAAAAACTGGTAATTTGATAATGCTATTCCTTCAATAAATGCACCAGTTATATCTAAACCGGAAGAAATAGAAACAGCTTTTATTTTGGTATCGTTAAGTGATGATGTTAAATCACTACCAGCTATTCTGGCTTTTTCAGAAGCCTTATAATCATTCTCTTTGCCCAAAACAATAATATAAATAATATTTGAAAGACGATTAATCTCAATTTGTTTTTGCTCAGCCTTTATTTCTTTTTTAATGTAGGCAACTTCTTTGGTAGAAAAAACGCTAGTTGGAATTTCTTTTTCAGATGCAATTAAATACACAACATTGTCATTCGCTCCTAATTTGCTTGCTTTTTTTATATCCATAGATTGTTTTTTGTAGTATTTTTGAAGAAGCGAATTTAAGAATAATAAAGGATAATAGAAATATACATTAATGCAAGTAGGTACATTATTAAAAAGAGCATTGGATCAAGAATTTTTAAGTGCAGAAGATGGTGCGCTTTTGTTTCATAATGCATCAACAGCAGAACTAATGTTTGTTGGGAATGAACTTAAGAAACAACATAAACAACACAACAAAGTTACTTGGATAATTGACAGGAACCTTAACACCACAAACGTTTGTATTGCGAATTGCAAATTTTGTAATTTTTACAGAATTCCGAACCATAAGGAAGCATATGTTACCACAATGGAAGAATATAAAACTAAAATTGAGGAAACAATTAAATATGGAGGGAACCAATTGTTATTACAAGGAGGACATCATCCGGATTTAGGATTAACATTTTATGTAGATGTATTTAAAGGAATTAAAGAAATGTTTCCTAACATTAAATTACATTGTTTAGGACCTCCAGAAATAGCACATATTAGTAAACTAGAAGGAATTTCACATTCAGAAGTTTTAAAAGCGTTAGTTGCAGCAGGATTAGACTCGCTGCCGGGTGCCGGAGCAGAAATTTTAAATGATAGGGTTAGAAGGCTAATTTCTAAGGGAAAATGTTCTGGGAGAGA
>JAJCYN010000412.1 GCA_029262915.1 Flavobacteriales bacterium | reverse complement strand
CCGCTTTTGCCAGGTCACGGCATTTGACATACTCCTTACCCGTAACAGGGTTTATAGTATCAAAGGAAACCCCCGGATCAGTAAATGATGTTACTTCTGGATATTGGAATCCAGCAGGATTAACACAAATTAAAAAAGATTTTCAGGTTGGATTGATGCATGCTGAGTATTTTGCAGGAATTGCAAAGTATGATTATGGTGCTTTTGCCGCCAATATTGATAGTGCAAGTGCTTTTGGGTTTTCAATTATACGATTTGGAGTTGATGATATTCCTAATACCACTCAGCTAATAGATGCAGATGGGAATATTGATTTTGATAGAATATCATCGTTTTCTGTAGCTGATTATGCTTTTATGTTTTCTTATGCTCGGAAATCTAAAATTAGAGGATTAAGGTATGGTGCTAATGTTAAAATTATTTACCGTCAGGTAGGTGATTTTGCAAAAGCTTGGGGGTTTGGACTAGATGGTGGAGTACAATACGATTTTAAAAAATGGAAATTTGGTTTGATGGCAAGAGATGTTACATCAACATTTAATGCTTGGAGTTTTTCTTTAAATCAAGAAACAATAGATGTGTTTAATGCTACAGGTAATGAAATACCTGAAAACTCGACAGAAGTTACTTTGCCTAAAGTGATTTTAGGTATAGGCAGAGAGATTAAAATCAGTAATAAATTTAATGTACTTGGAGAAATTGATTTTGATTTATCTACAGATGGGAAAAGGAATGTTTTGATTACTGGAGATCCTGTTAGTATTGACCCTCATATAGGTTTTGAAGTAGGCTATAGTAAAATGATCTTTTTGAGGCTAGGAGTAGGAAACATTCAAAAAACAACAGATATTTTGAATAACGATAAGATTAGTTACCAACCAAATTTTGGTATTGGAATACAATTTAGAGGAATAGCAATAGACTATGCTTTGTCTGATATCGGAGATCAATCGGAAGCACTGTATTCAAACATATTTTCTTTAAGATTTGATATTAATAAGCAGAATCATGCTCAAAAAAGATTTCAATGAGCCTAATTAATAGATAATTAGGATAATTATCGTAATTTTATCTTGCAACTATATATGTTTAAATACGTATTCTATATGATTAAGTAACTGCACTTTAATTTGATAAATTTCAATAAAATAATCATTAATTTGAAACAACTATTATTCCTATCAATATTTGTAGGATTAACCTCATTTATATTTGCCCAACCCTACAACAACAGCTGGATAAATTATTCTCAGCAGTATTATAAATTTAAAGTAGCTGAAACGGGTATTTATCGTATAGATTCTACAGCATTAGTTAATTCAGGAATACCTTTATCAAGTATTAATCCGCAGAATTTTCAATTATTTGCTCGTGGGGTAGAAATTCCAATTTATATTGAGGGAGAAGGAGATGGGATGTTCAATAGTACTGATTTTATTGAGTTTTATGGCCAATTAAATGATGGATGGCTAGATGAACAACTGTATGGAAGTGCTGCAAACCATCCTAACCCTTATTACAGTTTGTATAATGATACAATCAGTTATTTTTTAACTTGGAATACAACCACAACGAATAATCGCTTAACACTAGAAACAGATACCACTTTTTCTTCTTATACCCCAATAGGCTCATTTTATAAAGAAAACATTGGTAGTTATACTTCTGGGTCTAAAAATGTTTTTGACCCTTATTATGATGGAAAAACTCAAAATGTAGGCGGTAAAGCGGTTACCATGTTTGGTTTTGCAGCTACAGAAGGTTGGTTTGATAATCCTTATACCATAGGTGGTAGTAAAATAAAAAATATTGCTACAAATAATGTTGATTTAACGGGTTTAAATGCTACATTAAATGCTGTAGTCATAAGTTGGTCTGATTTTGCTGGACTCTCAAATGGAGATCATCATTTAAGGGTAAGCCTTGGTGCTAATGTTTTTGATACAATTTTTGAAGGATTTGAAAAAATTGATGTGCAGATGAATATTCCTTTAGCCGATTTAGGAACCACTACCACTCCCGTAACTTTTGCTAGTATTAATGATTTAGGCTCTGGAGCTGATAAACAAACAGTAGCCTATTTAAAATTGAAATATCCTCATACTATGGATTTAGAAGGTGTATCAGTTTTTGATAAAGTATTGTTAGATGACCACCCTTCACAAAGTAAATCATTATTTAATTTTTCAAATTTTAATCCTACAGGCAATGTTCTTTTTTACGACTTAACCAATGGTAGCAGAATAGATGTTGTACCCTCTGGAGCTAACTATCAATGTTTAGTTCCAAATTCGGGATCACAAAAAGAATGCTATATTAGTTCTGAAGGGCAGGTAAGAAATATAGTGTCATTAACAGCAATTAATAGTACTGGTTTTTTTGCCAATTATGGAGTAAATCCAAAGGATACCGCTTTTATTATCATTACTCACTCTTCGCTAATGACTGGTGCAACAGATTATGCGAATTACCGTTTAAATCCAGGTAATTTTAATACCGACCCACAAAATGCAGTAATTTATGATATTGAAGACCTCTATGATCAATTTGCTTACGGTATTGAAAAGCATCCATTGGCAACTCGAGGATTTATTGATTATATTATAAACACATGGCCTACACAGCCTAATTACTTATTTTTATTAGGGAAATCAATTAAATCTAAAGAAAATAGAAGGAGTACCGTTAATTTTCATGATAATTTGGTGCCATCCTATGGTGTTCCAGCTTCTGATAATATGATTACCGCAGGGTTAAATGGAACATTTTTTGAACCAGCAATACCAACAGGAAGATTAGCAGCTAAAAATAATACAGAAGCAGCTTGGTATTTAAATAAAGTTCAAGAACATGAAAATCCGATATTAGGAAATAACGGAGAAACGGAATGGATGAAACAATTTTTACACTTTGGTGGAGGAAATAGTCCTGCGGAGCAAGCAGCTTTTGTTAATAATTTAAATAACTACAAAGCAATAAT